>NZ_JBEZUZ010000030.1:0-69697 GCF_040636735.1 Streptomyces sp. NPDC035033
GTTAAGCACGCCGCCAGCGTTCGTCCTGAGCCAGGATCAAACTCTCCGTGAATGTGTACCCGTGATCGGGTGCGACACTCGCGTCGAGCCGGGACAGCCGGGCCGGAATAAGGCCCGCCGTCCACAGCGTCCTCGCTGTTTATGTATTTCAAAGGAACCTCGACCAACCGGTAGACCGGCTGGACGGGGTATCAACTAATCTGGCGTTGATTTTTGGCACGCTGTTGAGTTCTCAAGGTGCGGACGCTTCCTTCGGTCCCGATTTCCGCGGGCCCTCCGGGCGCTTCCTTCGTTTCCGACTCTATCAGACCCTTTCGGCGTCCGATTCCCTGTCGGCGGGATTTGTCTTCGCGGCCCTCGGGCCGTTCCGACGTCTCAAACCTTAGCGGATTCCTTCGGCGGCTCATAATCGAGTCGTTCGAATTGAATTTCGGAATGCCGAAACTCATCCCGTGAGGGAGACCGTTCTGGATTGAGGTGCCGCTACCGCGGCGGGATGGTGACCGCAGAACCGTTCCGGCTCTCCGACAACTCGAAGAACTCTACGCGCCCGGACGGGTCGAGTCAACCCCCTCGGTCCCCGGGTCACGGAGCGGCCGGGGGCGCGGGTCGTGGTCACGGGCGGAGGCTGGAGACGACCTCGGCGGTGGCCGCGACTCCGTTGTGGATGGTGGGGGCCATGCTGGTGCCGGCCAGGAAGAAGCCGAGCAGGGCGCAGACCACGGCGTGGGTGATCTTGAGGCCCCCGCTGCGCAGGAAGATCACGGCCAGTACGAGGAGCAGCACCACGACGGAAACGGAAACGGCCATCGCCCTCACGTCCTTCTTCTGCCGCACCGGAATTGCGGCGTTCGGCGGACAGTGTGGCGGAATGGGCGATCCGTCCGGGGGAACGGCGTGGCGGCCATACGGGTGAGATCCGGGTGGGGTCCCGGTGGGACCCAGGTGAGAGCCCGGTGGGATCCGGGTCCCACCCGGGTGGGACCCGGGTGGATCAGCCGCTGCTGGTCTCCCCGGCCGGCAGGCAGTCCTTCCACTCCACCGTGCGGTCGCACCAGCGGTTCAGCAGGACGCGGTCGTGGCCGACGGCGAGGAGGCCGGCGCCGGTCTCCGCCCGGTAGGTCTCGACGGCGGCGACGAGGGCGGCCGTGGTGGAGGCGTCGAGCATGGCGGTCATCTCGTCGCAGACCAGCCAGCGGGGCTTCAGGGTGAGGGCGCGGGCGAGGCAGGCGCGCTGGAGCTGGCCGTCGCTGACGGCGTGGGGGCGGCGGGTCAGGAGTTCGGGGGTGAGGCCGACGGCGGGGGCGAGCTCGGCGACGCGGTCCGCGGCCTCGGCCTTGCGGCCGGTGGCGCGGAGGGGCTCGGCAATGAGGTCGGCGAGGGTCAGGCGGGGGTCGGCGGCGGTGCGGGGCTGCTGGAAGACGACGCCGACGGCGGTGCGCTGGGCGCGGGGGGCGCGGTGGCGCCAGGCGGTGACCTCGGTGCCGTCGAGGACGAGACGGCCGGCGTCGGGGCGGTGGAGGAGGGCGGCGACGCGGGCGAGGGTGGACTTGCCGCAGCCGCTGGGACCGAGGAGGCCGACGGACTCGCCGGGGGCGACCGTGAGGGAGGCGCCGCGGAAGACCGGCTCGCGGGGGTGGTAGCCGGCGGTGACGGAGTCGAGTTCAAGCACGGGGCCGCTCCGGGTGGTGGCAGGCCACGCCGGCGCGGAGGGCCGGGACGGTGGCGCAGAGGTCGGTGGCGCGGGGGCAGCGGGGGGCGAAGGCGCAGCCGTCGGGGAGGTCGGAGAGTTCCGGCGGCATGCCGGGGATGGGGGTGAAGGCCCGGTCGGGGAGGGCGTCGAGGAGGCCGCGGGCGTAGGGGTGGTCGGGGCCGGCGGTGCCGAAGAAGCGGTGGGCGGGGGCGATCTCGACGATCCGTCCGGCGTACATGACGGCGACGCGGTCGGCGATGCGGGCGGCGGCCGTCAGGTCGTGGGTGATGAGGAGGAGGCCGCGGCCGTCGTCGGCGTGGCGGCGCAGTTCGTCGGCGGTGCGCTCGACGAGGTCGCGGTCGAGGCCGGTGGTGGGTTCGTCGGCGAGGAGGAGCGGGGCGTCGCCGATGAGGGCGAGGGCGGTGGCGGCGCGCTGGGCGAGGCCGCCGGAGAGCTCGTGCGGGTAGGCGTCGAGGTGGGTGGCGGGGAAGGCGGCCCGGGCGGCGGCGTCCTCGGCGGCCTCGCGGCGGGCGGAGCGCGGGGTGTCGGTGAGGGCCCGGACGGTCTCCTCCAGGTGCGCCCGTACGGTGCGGACCGGGGTGAGGTGGGCGGCGGGGCTCTGCGGGACGAGGCCGACGCGCCGGCCGCGTATGGAGCGGGCGAGGGTCTTCTCGTCGGCGGTGAGGAGGTCGGTGCCGTCGAGCAGGGCCGTGCCGCCGGTCTCGGCGTTGGCGGGGAGCAGGCCGAGGAGGGCGGAGGCGAGGACGGACTTGCCGCAGCCGGACTCGCCGACGAGGGCGAGGCACTCCCCCGGTGCCAGGTCGAAGTCGGCGTCGGTGACGGCGGCGACGGTGCGGCCGCCGCGGAGGCGGAAGCGGACGGTGAGGCCGCGGACGGTGAGGAGGGCGGACTCGGCGCGTTCGGCGGTGACGGCGTCGAGGGCGCGCGCGACGCGGGCGTTCACAGCATCAGCTCCGATCGGCGGCGGGGGTTGAGGCGGTCGCGCCAGACGCCGGCGAGGCCGGCGATGGCGAGGGTGGGGACGATGAGGAAGAGGCCGGGGAAGAGGGTGGGCCACCAGTCGCCGGCGAGGAGGGAGGAGCGGGCGGACTGGACGAGGTTGCCGAGGCTGGCCTGGTGGCTGGGGAGGCCGAGGCCGAGGAAGGAGAGCGCGGACTCGTGCCACATGGCGTGCGGGACCATCAGGACGGCGGCGAGGCCGGCCTGCGGGAGGACCGCGGGGAGCAGGTGGCGGGTGGCGACGCGGCGGCGGGAGGCGCCGCCGGAGATGGCGGCCTCGATGTGGGGGCGGGTCCGGAGGGAGAGGACCTCGCTGCGGACGATGCGGGCGGTGGAGAGCCAGTGGGTGACCGCGACGGAGGCGATGACGGGCCAGACACCGGGGCGGAAGAGGGCGACGACGAAGATGCCGAGGAGGAGGTGGGGGACGGAGGAGAAGGCGTCGACGAGCCGCATGAGGGTGCGGTCGGTCCAGCCGCCGAGGGCGCCCGCCACGGCGCCGACGGCGGTGCCGAGGACGGTGGCGACGAGGGCGGCGACGAGGCCGACGAGCAGGGAGATCCGCAGGCCGTAGACGCAGCGCAGGAGGAGGTCGCGGCCGACGTCGTCGGTGCCGAAGGGGTGGTCCCAGGAGGGCGGGAGGAGCTTCTGGGAGAGGTCGACGGCCTGTTCGTCGAGCTGGACCAGCGGGGGGACGAGGAGGACGGCGAGGACGACGGCGCCGACGACGAGCGCGGAGGCCCACGGGCGCAGGCGGTGGGTGCGGGGGTCAGCCATCGAAGCCCACCCTCGGGTCGGCGAGGCCGTAGAGGAGGTCGGAGAGGAGGTTGCCGAGGAGGACGGCCGCGGTGGCGAGCACGGTGAGCGCCGCGAGCAGCGGGAAGTCGACGGCGGTGGCGGCCTGGACGGTGGCGGCGGCGATGCCGGGCCAGCTGAAGACGGTCTCCACGAGGAGGGCTCCGGTGATGACTTCGGGCACGCGGGAGCCGATGAGGGTGAGCATCGGGAGCATGCCGGAGCGCAGGGCGTGGCCGGTGAGGACGGTCCGTTCGGCGAGGCCGCGGGCGCGGGCGCCGCGCACCGGGTCCTCGTCGAGGGCGTCGCCGACGCCCTGGCGGACGTACAGGAAGAACCACGGCAGCTGGGAGAGGCCGAGGACGAGGGCGGGCAGGACGAGGTGGCGGGCGACCTGGTCGAAGGTGACGGTGTCGCTGGCGGTGTCGGTGAGGCCGCCGGCGGGCAGGACGCCCAGTTTCAGGGCGAAGAACCAGATGGCGAGGAGGCCGAGCCAGAAGGCGGGGGCGGCTTCCAGGGTGTAGGCGAGGGCGCTGACGGTGCGGTCGAGGAGGCCGCCGCGGCGGCGGCCGGCGAGGACGCCGAGGAGGGTGCCCAGCGCGATGGCCACGGCGAAGGCGGTGGCGGCGAGGAGGACGGACCAGCCGAGGCGTTCGGTGATGACGTCGGCGACGGGGCGGCGCATGACGGCGGAGTCGCCGAGGTCGCCGGTGACGGCGGAGGTGAGCCACTCCCACCAGCGGGTGAGGAGGGGCTGGTCGACGCCGAGGTTGTGGCGGAGCTGGTCGAGGTTCTCCTGCGAGGCGGTGAGGCCGGCGGTGCCGGCGTAGGCCTTGACGGGGTCGAAGGGGGAGGCTTCGGCGACCGCGAAGACGGCCAGGGTGACGCCGAGGAGGACGGGGACGGCGGCGAGGGCGCGCCGTCCCGTCATCCGGGCCATGGCCCCCCAGGGGAGGCGGCGGCTCACTTCTTCGTGTCTCCGGTCTTCTTCGGCTGCCAGGCCTCGACGTTCCACCAGGGGCCGGCGGCGAGGCCGTGGTCGTGGGGTTCGACCTGGGTGGTGAGGGGGGCGCCCTTGGCGTCGGAGGTCCAGGCGTCGTTCACGACGTAGAGGTGGTCGATGTGGGTGAGGAAGGTGTAGCCGGGGTTCTTGACGAGTTCGCGCTGGATCGTGTCGTACGCGGCCTTGCGCTCGGCCGGGTCGTTCGTACGGCGGCCGTCGTCGAGGGCGCGGTCGACGGTCTTGTTGTCGTACCAGGCCATGTTGTTGAAGCCGTCGCCGGCGAGGGTGGACTTGAGCAGGAGGTACTGGTCGAAGTCGGGGTCGCCGGGGGAGCCGCCGCCGGCGAGGACGGCGTCGGTCTTCATGCGGGGTTCGATGACCTCCCAGGTGCCGGCCTGGGTCTTGATCTCGATGCCGGCCTTGCGGGCGTCGGAGGCGTAGGCGAGGGCGTGGTCCTGGCGGAGCTTGTCGCCGGAGAGGTACCAGAGCGGGAAGGAGGCGCGGACGCCGTTCTTGACGCGGACGCCGTCGGGGCCGGGCTTCCAGCCGGCCTCGTCGAGGATCTTCCGGGCGCCGGCGAGGTCGTGGCGGCGCTCGGTGCCCTTCGCGAACCAGGGGCTGTCGGTGGGGACGGGGCCGTAGGCGGGCTTGCCGGCGCCTTCGAGGATCTTGTCGACCATGGTCTGGCGGTCGACGGCGACGTCGAGGGCGCGGCGGACGGCGGTGTCGCCGGTGACGGGGTGGTGGGTGGGGAGGGTGACCGTGCGGTAGTCGTAGGTCTTGGCCGCGTAGGTCCTCTTCCCCTTGTCGTCGCGGAAGCCGGCGGCGAGGTTGGGCGGGAGGATGGCGCCGTCGAGGTCGCCGGCGCGCAGGCGGGTGGCGCGGACGTCGTCGTCCTTGATGATCGCCATGGTGAACTTCTTCACCACGGGGGCGCCGTTCCAGTACTTCGGGTTGGCCTTGAAGCTGAGCTTCTCGCCCTTGGACCAGTCGGTGAGGACGTAGGGGCCGGTGCCGATGGGCTTGGTGGTGAAGGCGCCGGTGTTGACGTCCTGCTTGCCGGCGACGTGCTCGGGGGCGATGGCGTGGACGGTGCGCTCGGCGAAGGGCGCGTAGGGGTACTTGAGGTGGAAGACCACGGTGTCGTCGCCGACGGCCTCGACGCTCTTGAGGGCGTCGAGTTCGGTGCGGGAGGGGTTGTTGGTCTTCGGGTCGAGGATCGTCCGGTAGGTGAAGACGACGTCCTTGGCGGTGAAGGGGGCGCCGTCGCTGAAGGTGACGTCGGTGCGCAGGGTGTACGTGTAGGTCAGTCCGCCGTCGCTGATGTGCGGCAGCTTCACGGCGAGGGCCGGCTTCAGCTTCATGTCGGCGTCGAAGGCGAGCAGGCCGTCGAAGATCTTCGAGTTGCCGTCCTTGCCGTAGCCGAGGAGCGGGCTGAGGGTGTCGGGCTCGTAGGCGATGCCGACGACCGCGGAGTCCTTGGGTCCGCCGGTGCCGGTGGTGCCGGCGCCGGGGTTGGTGCAGGCCGCGGTCGCGAGGGCGAGGGCCCCCGTGGCTATCGCGGCGGTCGCGCGGCGGACGGATCGGGCGGCCATCGGGTCCACACCCCTTTTTGAAGATCAACAGTTATTGCGAACAGCATGCAATTAAACCGCATGGGTGAGTCCGGGCTCCTGACGGGGTAGGCCGCCGCGGACACCGACGACAGCCGGAGGGGCGATGAGCGACGTGGACGAGGGCGGGGCGGCGGAGCCGGTCGAGGGGCAGGCCGTGCTGGGGGCGGCCGAGCTCTTCGACGGGGTGGGGCTCGACTACGAGCGGGCCTTCGGGAGGCTGCCCGCCCAGCTCGCGGCGGTCGACTGGCTGATCGGGCGGCTCTCCCCCGGCTCCCGGGTCCTGGACGTCGGCAGCGGTACGGGGCGGCCGGTCGCCGCGCTGCTCGCCGCCGCGGGGCACGAGGTGACCGGGATCGACGTCTCCCGGACGATGGTCGAGCTGGCCCGGGCGCGGGTGCCCGGGGCGCGGTTCGAGCGGGTCGACGTGCGGGAGCACATCCCGCCGGAGGAGGGGTACGACGCCGTGTGCGCCTTCTTCCCGCTGCTGATGATGGACCGGAAGGAGCAGGTCGCCGCCCTGCGGCGGATGGCCTCCTGGCTGGTGCCGGGCGGACTGCTGGTGTCGGCGACGGTTCCGGCGGACGTCGAGGGTCTGGAGATCACCTGGATGGGGCGCCGGGCGCGGGTCTCCAGCTTCTCCGCCGACGCGTACCTGGCGCTGCTGCGGGAGGAGTGCGGTCTGGAGGTACTCCACCACGAGCTGTCGGTCTTCACGCCCGAGGTGCCGGGCGGGGAGCCCGAGGAGCACCTGTTCTGCTCCGCGCGCCGCGGGGCGGGCGCGGGCGGGTGAGGCGGCCGGGGCCCGCGGCCCCGGCCGCCCGGTGGCGCGTCAGGCCGGGGCGGGGAGGTCCGCCAGGTCGGCGATGACGTCCTGGTGGTGGCCGGCCGAGCCCAGGGCGAGCTGGTCGGCCTTGGCGCGCTTGAGCGCCAGGTGGGCCGGGTGCTCCCAGGTCATGCCGATGCCGCCGTGCAGCTGGACGCACTCCTCGGCCGCGCGGACGGCGACCCCGGAGCAGTACGCCTGGGCCACGGCCACCGTCAGTTCGGCGTCGGCCGCGCCGGTGGCGAGGGCGTCGGCGGCGGCCGGGGCGGCCGCCCGGGCCCCGACCAGGTCCAGCCAGAGGCGGGCCATCCGGTGCTTGAGCGCCTGGAAGGAGCCCACCGGCCGGTTGAACTGGTACCGCTCCTTGGTGTGCCGGACGGTCTCCTCCAGGCACCACTCGGCGAGTCCCAGCTGCTCGGAGGCGAGCAGTCCGGCTCCGGCGAGGAGGCCGCGGCGGACCGCGGCCCGTGCCTCCCCGGCCGGCGCCAGGAGGGTGCCGGCGGCTCCGTCGGCGTCGACGGTGGCGAGCGGGCGGGTGAGGTCGAGCGGGGTGAGCGGGGTGACGACGGCCTCGGCGGCGGGCACGACGTACAGGCCGTCGGGGCGGGGCACGAGGAGGACGTCGGCGGCCTGCGCGTCGGCGACGGCCCGGACGGGGCCGGTGACCTCGAAGGCGGTGCGGGGCGCCGTGGTGAAGGGGACCGCCAGGACGGCGGTCCGCTCCCCGGAGGCGAGCTCCGCGAGCAGGCCGGCCGCCGGGCCGTCCGCCGCGGCGAGGGCGAGCAGGGTCTCGGTGGCGACCACCGCGCCGGTGAGGTACGGGGCCGGGGTCACCGCGCGGCCCAGCTCCTCCAGGACCACCGCGGCCTCCCGGTGGCTCGCGCCCTGGCCGCCCAGCTTCTCGGGGACGAGCAGCCCGGCGGCGCCGATGCCGGAGGCGAGCGCGGGCCAGAGGCCGGCGGGGTAGGGGTCCCCGGTCTCGACGCGGTCCAGGAGCGCCTGGTGCCCGGCCCGGTCGGTGAGCAGGGAGCGGACGGCGTCCCGGAGGGCGTCCTCGGTGTCGGAGTACAGGAGGTCCGGCTCGTGGCTCATCGGGCGAGGTCCTTCCAGGGGACGTCCTTGTCGTTGCGGGGCTCCGGCGGGAGTCCGAGGACCCGCTCGGCGACGATGTTGAGCAGCACCTCGCTGGTGCCGCCCTCGATCGAGTTGCCCTTGGAGCGCAGGTAGCGGTAGCCCGCGTCGCGCCCGGTGAAGTCGACCAGTTCGGGGCGGCGCATGGTCCAGTCCTCGTAGAGCAGGCCGTCGTCGGCGAGGAGTTCGACCTCCAGGCCGCTGATGGCCTGGTTGAGGCGGGCGAAGCCGAGCTTCATGGCGCTGCCCTCGGGGCCGGGCTGGCCGGCGACGAGCTGCTGGCGCAGCCGTTCGCCGGTGAGCCGGGCCACCTCGGCCTCCGTCCAGAGCGCGAGGAGGCGGCGGTGGAGGGCGTGGGTGCGCAGGTCGGGGCGGTCGCGCCAGACGGCGGCGGCCTTGCCGATCATGCCGCCCTCGCGGGGGACGCGGGCGCCGCCGATGGAGACCCGCTCGTTCATGAGGGTGGTCTGGGCGACCCGCCAGCCGTCGCCGACCTCGCCGAGGCGGTGGGCGTCGGGGATGCGGACGCCGGTGAGGAAGACCTCGTTGAACTCGGCCTCGCCGGTGATCTGGCGCAGCGGCCGGACCTCGACGCCGGGGTCGGTCATGTCGCAGACGAAGTAGGTGATGCCGCGGTGCTTGGGCAGGTCGGGGTCGGTGCGGGCGATGAGGATGGCCCAGCGGGCGGTGTGGGCGCTGGAGGTCCACACCTTCTGTCCGTCGACGATCCAGTCGCCGGTGGCCTCGTCGCGGACCGCGCGGGTGGAGAGGGCGGCGAGGTCGGAGCCGGCGCCGGGCTCGCTGAAGAGCTGGCACCAGACCTCCTCGCCGGTCCACAGGGGCTTCAGGAAGCGGGCCTTGACCTCGTCGGAGCCGTAGGCGAGGAGGGTGGGGGCGGCCATGCCGAGGCCGATGCCGATGCGGCGGGGGTCGTTGTCGGGGGCGCCGGCGGCGGCGAGTTCGGCGTCGACGACGGCCTGGAGGGAGCGGGGGGCGCCGAGTCCGCCGAGGCCCTCGGGGTAGTGGACCCAGGCGAGTCCGGCGTCGAAGCGGGCCCGGAGGAAGTCGGGCCGGTCGGTGGTGGCGGGCGGGTGCTCGGCGAGCAGCGCCCGGGTGCGCGCCTGGAGTTCGGCGGCGTCGGTCATGCGCGGGTTCCTTCCGGGAGGACGACGAGGCGGCCGGTGGTGGTGCCGTCGGCGACGCGCTGGACGGCGTCGGCCGCGCCGGCGAAGGGGACGCGTTCGGCGACGAGGGGCTTGACGACGCCCTTGGCGGTCAGGGCGGTGAGGGCGTCGTGGCACCGGACGACCAGGCCCGGGTCGCGCTGGGCGTACAGGCCCCAGTGGAGGCCCTGGATCGAGTAGTTCTTCACCAGGGCGTGGTTGAGGGCGGGGGCGGGGACGGTGCCGCTCGCGAAGCCGACGACGACGATCCGGCCCTCGAAGGCGACGCACTTGGCGGACTGCTGGTACGCCTCGCCGCCGACGGGGTCGTAGATCACGTCGGCGCCGCGGCCGCCGGTGGCGGCCTTGACGGCGGCGACGACGTCCTCGGAGCGGCGGTCGATCACGAGGTCGCAGCCGAGGGCGCGGGCGACGGCGGCCTTGGCGGGTCCGCCGACGACGCCGATGACGGTGGCTCCGGCGGCCTTGCCGAGCTGGACGGCGGCGCTGCCGACGCCTCCGGCGGCGGCGTGCACGAGGAGGGTCTCGCCCTCCTGGAGGGCGGCGCGGCGGTGGAGTCCGAACCAGCCGGTCTGGTAGCCGATGTGGAGGGCGGCGGCCTCGGCGTCGTCGAGGGCGTCGGGGGCCGGGAGCAGGCCGGCGGCGTCGGCGAGGGCGTGCTCGGCGAAGCCGCCGTGCGGGAGGGCGGCGGTGGTGACGACCCGGCGGCCGTCCTCGGTCTCGCCGCAGATCTCGACGCCGGGGGTGAAGGGCAGCGGGGGCCGGACCTGGTAGTGGCCGCGGCAGAGCAGCGCGTCGGGGAAGTTGACGTTGGCGGCGCGGACCCTGAGGCGGACCTGGCCGGGGCCGGGTTCGGGGAGGTCCACCTCCTCGCGGCGCATCACCGCGCCGGGTTCGCCGTTCTCGTGCACTCGCCATGCCTGCATCCGTCGAGCCTCCGTCCGTACCGAGCGGTCGGCCGCATACTAAGCGGTCGCTTGCCCCTGGGGGAACCACCTGGCCTCGGAACCGGCCGGCCGAGGCGGTTCAGCCGGACTTCCTGGGCCGCGCCCGTACGTGCATCCGCTCGCCCTGGGGTCCGTACAGGCTCAGGAACTCCACCGGCCCGTCGGCGGTGGGCCCGAACCAGTGCGGCACCCGGGTGTCGAACTCGGCGGCCTCGCCGGCCGTCAGCACCACGTCGTGCTCGCCCAGGACGAGCCGCAGCTTCCCGGAGAGCACGTACAGCCACTCGTACCCCTCGTGGACCCGGGGGTCCGGCTGCTCGGACGCCTTCTCCTGGACCACCTTGTACGCCTGGAGGCCGCCGGGCTGGCGGGTGAGCGGGTACATGGTGCGGCCGTGCCGGACGATCGGCCGGGCCCGCACCCTCGGGTCGCCGACCGGCGGGGCGCCGACCAGCTCGTCCAGCGGGACCTGGTGGGCGCGGGCGAGCGGCAGGAGCAGTTCGAGGCTGGGCCTGCGCTGCCCCGACTCCAGCCGGGAGAGGGTGGAGACGGAGATGCCGGTGGCGGCGGAGAGCTCGGCGAGGGTCACCCCGCGGTCGCGGCGGACCCGGCGCAGGCGGGGGCCGACCTCGGTGAGCACGGCGTCGATGCGGTCGTCCTCGGCCCTGCGGGCGGTTTTCTCGGTCATGCGTCCAGTGTTGCAGGAACGGCAAGTTTCCTTGCCGGAATCCCGGTCTCGGAGCACGCTCGCGGCATGAACGCACACACGGACGGCAACAGCGGCTACGAGGTCGTGGTGGTCGGCGGCGGCGCGGCCGGGCTCAGCGCCGGGCTGGTCCTCGGCCGGTCCCGGCGGCGCACCCTGGTCGTCGACGGGGGCGCGCCGCGCAACGCGCCCAGCGCGCACATGCAGGGCTACCTCTCGCGGGACGGGATGAGCCCGGCGGAGTTCCTGGCGGCCGGCCGCCGCGAACTCCTCGCGTACGGGGTCGAGGTCCGGCACGGCGAGGTGACGGCGGCGGTCCCGGACGGCGACGGCTTCGCCCTGACGCTCGCGGACGGCACCGGGCTGACGGCCCGGCGCCTGGTGGTGGCCACCGGCCTCGTGGACGAGCTGCCGGAGATCGAGGGCCTGGCCGCGCGGTGGGGCCGGGACGTGCTGCACTGCCCGTACTGCCACGGCTGGGAGGTCCGCGACCGGTCCTTCGGGGTCCTCGCGCACCCGGCGATGCCCGCGCACCAGGCGCTGACGGTCTCGCAGTGGTCCTCCGACGTGACCCTCTTCCTGAACGGCGCGGAGCTCGGCGGGCAGGACGCGCGGCTGCTCGCCGCGGCGGGCGTGCGGACCGTGGAGGGCTCCGTCGAGGGGGTCGCCGTCGAGGACGACCGGCTGACCGGGGTGCGGCTCGCCGACGGCCGGACCGTCGGCTGCGAGGTGCTCTTCGCGGCGGGGACGCGGCTCCTCCCCCGCGACGGGGTGCTGCGGCGGCTCGGCGCGGAGCCGTACGAGACCCCGTTCGGCTCCTTCGTGAAGGTGGACGAGACCGGGCGGACGAGCGTGCCGGGCGTCTGGGCGGCGGGGAACGTGACCGGTCCGGCCGAGCAGGTCGTCAACGCGGCCGCCCTGGGCTACCGGGCCGGCGTGGCGATCAACGCCGAGCTGCTGGCGGACGACCTGGCGGCGAAGGCGGCCGGCCTCGCCGGCTGACGGGTCCGCCGGTCGGATGAACCGGCCCGGCAGCGGTCGCGGCGCCCGGACGCAGGCCCGAGGATCGGCCATGGTGGCCGGAATCAGGCCCGGACGCAGGACGACGGAAGGACGGCACCGCCCCATGCTCGGCACCCAGTACACCCAGGGCTCCCCCTGCTGGATCGACCTCGGCAGCCCGGACACCGCCGCCGCCGCGGACTTCTACGCCGCCGTGTTCGGCTGGGAGCACCGCCCGGCGGGGCCGGAGGCCGACGGGTACGGCTTCTTCCAGCAGGACGGCGCGACCGTCGCCGCGCTCGGCCCGCTCACCGAGGAGGGCGCGAGGAGCGCCTGGACGGTGTACTTCCGGACCTCGGACGCGGACACGGCCCAGATGGTCACGGCCGCCGAGGGCGGCCGGGTCCGGGTCCGGGCCATGGACGTGATGGACGCGGGACGGATGGCCGCCCTCACCGACCCGGCCGGGGCCGAGTTCGCCGTCTGGCAGCCGGGGTCGGTGAAGGGCCTGGACCGCACCTCCTCGCGGAACGCCCTCGTCTGGGTGGAGCTCCACACGCCCGACCCGGAGGCCGCGCTCGCCTTCTACGACTCGCTCTTCGAGTGGCGGTGGGCGGAGATGGCGGCGCCCGGCATGACGTACCGGGTGATCTCCACCGCCGAGGGCGACCAGGAGGACGCCTCCTTCGGCGGCGCCGCCGAACTCCAGGACTCCGGGGAGCGGCCCCGCTGGGTCCCCTACTTCGAGGTGGCGGACGCCGACGCGACGGCGGACGCGGTGACCGCCTCGGGCGGCGGGGTCCTGCTCCCGCCCGCGGACATCCCGGACGTCGGCCGCCTCGCCTGGTTCGCCGACCCCTTCGGCGCCGAGTTCGCCGTCCTGAAGCCGGCGCCGATGGGCTGACGGGGCCCGTCCGTCAGCCGGTTTCAGCGGGGGAAGACCTCGAAGGTCACCGCCGGGCGGCCGCCGAAGCGGGCGGCGGCGCGGCTCGTGGTGGCGGTGACGAACTCGCGGACGTACTCCTCCGGGTCCTGGTCCGTCAGGGCCTCGATGTAGGCGCGGTGGCAGAGGAGGGACTCGATCGCGCGCTCCAGGCCGGGGCCTGCGTCGACGGCGTGGGTCGGGGTGGCGGAGGCGGCGACGGCGACCCGGCGGACGCCGTCCCAGGGCTCCAGGCCGGCCTCGCCGAGCTCGGGGAAGATCCAGCGGTTGCCCGCGTCCGCCGCCGCGTCGAGGGTGGCGCGGCCGACCGCCACGTGGTCGGGGGTGTTCCGGGGCGCGCCCGGTCCGTCGCCCCAGGTGTCGCGGTGGTTGAGGGTGATGACGAGGTCGGGGCGGTGGCGGCGGATCGCGGCCGCGATGTCGCGGCGCAGCGCGGTGCCGTACTCGACGACGCCGTCGCGGTGGTCGAGGAACTCGACGGTGCCGACGCCGACGGCGGCGGCGCTCGCCCGCTGCTCGCGCTCGCGCAGCGGGGCGCAGACGTCGGGGGCGAGCGTGTCGATCCCGGCCTCGCCCCGGGTGACCAGCAGGTAGACGACCTCCTTGCCGGCGTCGGTCCAGCTCGCGACGGCGGCCGCGCAGCCGTACTCCAGGTCGTCGGGGTGGGCGACGACGGCGAGGGCGCGCTGCCAGTCGCCGGGCAGCTCCGGCAGGTCGGTGGCTTCGGTGTCGATCATGCCCGCAGGATACGGGCCGCGTCGGCGCCGGGCGGGCGGAACGCTCCGCTGAGGATGACGGAGCGTGAGATGTGGCGCGGCCGGTCGGGGTTGAGGCCGCGCCGGGCGGCGAGGGCGACGGCGAGCCGCTGGGCGCGGACCAGGGCGGCGACCGGGTCGACGGCGTCCGCGGTGAACAGGGCGCCGGTGGACTCGACTTCCTCGCGCAGCCCGGCCGGGACGGGGCCGACGCACCAGACGAGGCTGGTGCGGTCGCTGACGCTGATCGGCCCGTGCCGGTACTCCATCGCGGCGTACGACTCCGTCCAGACGCGGGCCACTTCGCGGAGTTTGAGGGCCGCCTCGTCGGCGATCCCGACGGTCCAGCCGGTGCCGAGGAAGGTGAACTGGGAGCGCCGCTCCCAGGCCGGCGGGAGGGGCTCGTACAGGGCGAGTTCGGCGTCGGCGACGGAGGGGGCGAGGTCCACGCCGAGCCCGGCGCGCAGGAGTTGGAGGGTGGTGGTGGCGAACCGGGTCTGGACGACGGAGCGTTCGTCGGCGAAGGAGAGGTCCACGACGTGGTCGGCGAGCCGGCCGGCGGGGCTGTCCGGGACGCCGGTGAGGACGAGCGTGGGGATCCGGCCGGCCGCGCCCGCCAGCAGGTCGGCGACCTCGGTGGTCGTGCCGGAGCGGGTGAGGGCGACGATCCGGTCGTAGCCCCGGCCGAGCGGGGTCCGCTCGGAGGCGGGGAAGGCGTCGGTCTCGCCCGCGCCGAGCGATTCCCGCAGGGCCGCGTAGGCGCGGGCGATCAGGTACGAGGTGCCGCAGCCGACGACGGCGATCCGTTCGCCGGGTCCGGGCAGCCGGTCGGCGAGCGGCCCGGCGAGGGCGGCGGCGCGGCGCCAGCAGTCGGGCTGTCCGGCGATCTCGGCGGTGACGTGTGCGCTCATGGGCCGAGTTGTAGCGGCCCGCCGCGGGGGCGGGCCATGGGCGATCGGGGCCCGGCGCTTGGACTTTCGCGCGCCGGGCCCCGCCGCGTACCGCCGGGCCCGGACCCGTCCCGTACGGCTCCGCGTCGGGGTTCGCCGCGTCAGAGTTCGCCGCGTCAGAGTTCGTCGCGGGAGAGGGCGAGGAGCCGGTCGAGGACGCGGGGGCCGCCGGCGCGGACGCCGTCGTGCTCGAACTCGTCGGTGACCCAGGTCCGCAGGCCGCGGATCGCGGCGGCGGTCTCCAGCGAGTGGGCGGTGTCGACGTACATGTCGTCGTGGTAGACGGCGGCGGCCACCGGCACCCGGTTGGCGGCGAGGCGCTCGGGGTCGTACAGCGGGGTCCAGTCGTCGCGCCGGGCGAGGAGTTCGGCGGTCTCGCGCAGCGGGCGGAGGGCGGGGTCGGTGGTGAAGTGCCAGGGGTGGACGGTCTCGCCGGTGAGCAGGACGGGCGCGCCGGAGGCGAGGGCGCCGGCGGCGTCGAACTCGGGGAAGTCCGCGCGGACCCGTTCGGCGGCCCAGTCGGTGGGGCCCTGGCCCTGGGCGTAGATGGCCTCGTGGAGGACGGCGTAGAGCGGGTGGCCCGCGTACGAGAGGTGGCCCTGGACCTGCTCCAGGAAGGCGTCGGCGAGGGCGGGCCCGGCGGGGGTGGGCACGAAGGCGCCCTCCAGGAGGTGGTGGAGCTGGTGGGTGCCGTCTCCGGAGCCGAGGAGGATGCCGAGGGACTGGAAGGCCTCCGCGGTGAGGAGCCCGCCGCCGGGGAGGACGACCTCGTGCTCCAGGAGGTGGGCGGCGATCGCGCGGACGCGTTCGGCGTCGCGCGGGTAGCGGGCGAAGTGGGCCTCGTTCTTGCGCCGGATCCGGGGGTAGGCGGCGGCGTAGACCTCGTCGGCGGTGGCGTCGAGGGACGGCAGGCCGCCGGTGATCAGGACCCGCTCCAGGCCCTCGGGGGCGGTGGAGAGGTAGTGGACGGCGCAGAAGCCGCCGAAGCTCTGGCCGAGGACGGTCCAGGGGGCGCCGCCGGTGAGCCGGCGGCGGATCAGTTCGCAGTCCCCGACGATGGAGTCGGCGCGGAAGCGCGCGAGGTAGTCGGCCTGGGCGGCGGCGTCGCCGCGCAGCGGGAGGGTCTGGCGGTTGGCGGGGGTGGAGCGGCCGGTGCCGCGCTGGTCGAGCAGGAGGACCCGGAACTCGCGGACGGCCCGGTCGATCCAGGCCTGCCGGCCGATGAAGCGGCGGGCGCCGAAGCCGGGGCCGCCCTCCAGGTAGAGCAGCCAGGGGCGCCGCTCGCGCTCGGCGTCGCTCGTTCCGGCCGCGACGATCTCGCGGCCGTACACCTCGATCATCTCGCCGTCGGGGCGGGCGTGGTCGAGGGGGACGGGGAAGTGGTGGTCGGTGACGACGACGCCGGGCTGGCGGTAGGTGGTCAACGGTGCTCCTGCTGCTGGTCCTGCTCCGTGCTCCCCCGTCCGCACAGTGGATCACAGTCGGCCGCCGGCCGTCTCCCCGGCCCGCCCGCGCGCCCCCGTCAGCTCTGCATCACCGCGATGACGTTGCCGGCGGGGTCGGTGAACCAGGCGATGCCCTTCGGGCCGCCCTCGCCCTCGCCGGGCCGTACGACGCCCTTCTCGTCGGCCTCGAAGCCGGGGTAGCGCTCGAAGGTCGCGCCGCGCCCCACCAGGTCGTCGACGGCCCGGTCGATGTCGTCGACCTCGAAGTTGAGGATCGTGAAGGAGGCGGGGGCGTGGTCCTCCTTGGGGTAGACGAAGACCCGGGCCCCGCCCGGCAGGGTCAGGAACAGCATCCGCATGTCCCCGGTCCCGCTGTCCTCCACGGTCAGGCCGAGCGTGTCGCCGTAGAAGTGCCGGGCGGCGTCCAGGTCGTCGACCGAGAAGCTGCTGTACGCCGTCGTCTCGCCGAACATGGCGTGCTCCCTTCCGGGGCCCCGGGCGGGGCTCCCCTTCCAGGATCCGCCCGTCCGGGGCGGGGCGCCCGGGCGGCCGGGCTCAGGGCGCGACCGGCAGCTGCCGCTTGTGCTCGGTGAGGTCGTAGCGGCGGACGATCGAGGCGTAGGCGGACTCGCCGACCGGCTTGCCCTCCAGGAAGTCGTCGATGTCGTCGTAGGTGACGCCGAGCGCGTCCTCGTCGGGCTTGCCCGGGTCGAGGGTCTCCAGGTCGGCGGTCGGGACCTTCCAGACCAGGGAGTCGGGGGCGCCGAGCGCGGCGGCGACGGCGCGGACGCGGCGCTTGGTGAGGCCGGTGAGCGGGACGAGGTCGGCGGCGCCGTCGCCGAACTTGGTGAAGAAGCCGGAGACGGCCTCGGCGGCGTGGTCGGTGCCGACGACCAGGCCGTCGTGGGCGCCGGCGACCGCGTACTGGGCGATCATGCGCTGGCGGGCCTTGATGTTGCCGTGCACGAAGTCCTGGTGGTGGGCGTCGCGGAAGGCGACCCCGGCGGCCAGGGCGGCGTCGAGGGCGGCGTCGCTGGCCGCCTTGACGTCGACGGTGAGGACCTGGTCGGCGCGGATGAAGTCGAGGGCGGTCTGCGCGTCCCGCTCGTCGGCCTGGACGCCGTACGGCAGGCGCATGGCGTAGAAGGTCGCCTCGTGGCCGGCGGCGCGGGCGCGCTCGACGGCGAGCTGGCAGAGGCGGCCGGCGGTGGTGGAGTCGACGCCGCCGCTGATGCCGAGGACGAGGGAGCGCAGTCCGGTGGTGGTGAGGCGCTCGGTGAGGAAGGCCACCCGGCGCTCGATCTCGGCGGCCGGGTCGAAGGTCTCGGAGACCTGGAGCTCCCGGGCGATCTGCTGCTGGCGGGCGGTGGGCGCCGGGTCGGTCACGGAAATCTCCTCGTGGGGACGGGTACGGGCGACGTGTCCGACTCTACGGGGTGGGGGGCGGCGGCGGTCGCTCCGGCTCCGGGGCGCACAGGACCTCGACCCGCTGGACGAGGTTGTTGGCGAAGCCGCCGCGGTTCCAGGGCGCGGTGAGGGGCTGGACGCGGCCGGTGGCGTCGGTGGCGCGGACGGTGAGGTGGCGCAGGCCGGGGGTGGCGGTCCAGATGGCGCGCCAGGCGGCCCAGGCCCAGGGGTGGGCGGGGTCGGGGACGACCTCGGCGTCGGTCCAGGCGGCGCCGCCGTCCTCGCTGACCTCGACGCGGACGACGGGGCCGTGGCCCGACCAGGCGCGGCCGGTGAGGGGGACGGGGCCGGGGCGGACGACGCGGGCCCGGGACATGAAGTCGGGGAAGCCGGGCGGGGCCATGAGGGCGCGGGGCTCGATGAGGGTGACGGGCTCCCCCGGCTCGCCGGGCTCCTGGCGGAGGCGGTAGGCGGCGGTCTGCTGGAAGCCGGTGAAGGGGGTGGCGGTGAGGGTGATCTCGCGGAGCCACTTCACGTGGGCCATGCCGTACCAGCCGGGGACGACGAGCCGGAGCGGGCTGCCGTGCTGGGGCGGCAGGGGGGCGCCGTTCATGGTGTGGGCGACGAGGACGTCCCGGGCGGGGTCGGCGGCGGTGGCGAGCGGGAGGGAGCGGCGGTAGTCCTGTTCGACGCCGCGTTCGACGCCGTGGTCGGCGCCGGTGAAGACCGCTTCGACGGCGTCCTCGGCGACGCCGGCCTCGGCGAGGAGGGCGGCGAGCGGGACGCCGGTCCACTCGGCGGTGGAGACGGCCTCGACGAGCCAGGGCTGGCTGACGGGGCGGGGGCTGAGCCGGGCGCGGCCGTTGCCGGCGCACTCCAGGGTGACCCGGCGGGTGACGGCGGGCCGGTCGCGGAGGGCGTCGAGGTCCAGGTCGAGGGGGCGGAGCACGCGGCCGCCGACGGTGAGCCGCCAGTCGTCGGGGTCGGTGTCGGGGATGTCGTAGTGGATCAGGAGGTAGTGGAGGCCGGGCGGGGTGACGTCGTGGCGCAGGGCTTCCAGCGGGAGTCCGTGGTTGCGGGTGGCGAGGGCGAGTTCCTGCGGGGTGAGGCCCTCGTCCGGTTCCGCGACCCGCGCCGGTGTGCTGAGGGCGGCCAGGTCGCCCGGCGATCGGTCCATGTCCCCATGGTGCGCCGGGCGGCGGGGGTCCGCCCGGCGGCCGTCAGCCGGTGCCGAGGGCGCGGTCGAGGCCGGCCTGGGGGAGGTCGGTGAGGGCGCGGAGGAAGATCTCCTCGTAGGCGGGTTCGCCGAGGGCGGCGCGGACGCTCGCGGTGTGGTGGGCGTGGAGGGCGCGCAGGCCGGGGAGGCCGCGGCGGGGCTGGCCGGTGGCCCGCCAGTACGCCTCGCCGGTGCCGGAGACGTCGGCGGCGCGCTCGCCGTCGCCGGCGGCGGCGAGCGCGGTGGCGAGGACGTCGAGGCCGAGGGCGACGCCGAGGCCGGCGCCGAGGGCGCGGGTACCGGCGAGCATGGCGCGGGCGTGGCCGGCGGCGGCGGCCGGGTCGCCCTCCAGGAGGCCGGTGAGGGCGAGCTGGTACTCCAGGGCGGTGCGGGTCCAGTGCTCGTCGAGGGCGTCGCACCGGGTGCGCAGGGCGTGGGCGTCGGCGCGGGCCTCGGCGAGCCGGCCGAGACCGGTGAGGGCGAAGACGCGGACGAGGTGGCAGCGGAGGGCGGCGGCGGAGTCGGTGGGGCCGCCGCGGGCGGAGGCGAGGACGTGGCCGACGACGACGAGGGCGGCGTGGGGGCGGCCGGTGGAGAGGGCGAGGAGGCCGGCGAGGGCGGCGGCGTCGAGGGTGAGGGCGCCGGGGCGGTACGGCTCCGGGGCCGTCGGGGGCCGGTCCGGCGGGTGTTCGGCGTGGCGGGCCTCGCGGGCGCAGCGTTCGCTGACGTCCTGGGCGGGGCCGAGGTCGCCCTGGAGGACGAGGGTGACGCCGAGGGCCCACAGGGCGCGGGCGCGGACGCGGCCGCGGGCCTCGCTGAGCAGGAGGGCCTGTTCGAGGCCGGCGCGGGCCTCGCGGAGGCGGCCGCGGCAGGACCAGGCGAAGGCGACGGAGCCGACGAGGTCGAGGGCGGCGTCGGGGTCGGTGCGCAGGAGGTGGTCGAGGGCGGTGCGCAGGTCGGTGTGGTGGGTGTCGACGGCGTGGTGCCAGTGGAGCTGGGGGGTGCCGTGCCAGGCGGTGTCGCCGTGGGCGGCGAGGGCGCGGAAGTGGGCGGCGTGGCGGTCGGCGACGGTGCCGGTCTCGCCGAGCCGGTCCAGCCAGCCGGCGCCGTACTCGCGGATGGTGTCGAGGAGGCGGTGGCGGCCGGCGGGGTCGGCGGGGCGGACGACGGAGGCGCGGACGAGGCCGTCGAGGGCGGCGGGCAGGGTGGCGGGGGTGAGGGGGCCGCCGGCGCAGACGGCGGTGGCGCCGGCGAGGTCGAAGGGGCCGCGGAAGACGGAGAGGCGGGCCCAGAGGAGCCGTTCGAGGGGGTCGGCGAGTTCGTGGCTCCAGCCGATGGCGGCGCGCAGGGTCTGGTGGCGGGCGGGCCAGACGCGTTCGGGGTGGGCGAGGAGGTCGAAGCGGGCGTCGGGGGGTGCGGTGAGGCGGCTGCCGAGCTGGTCGCGGACGGCTTCGGTGCCCTGGAGCCGGATCTGGGCGGCGGCGAGCTCCAGGGCGAGGGGTATGCCTTCGAGGCGGACGCAGATCTCGCCGGCGGGTCCGGCGGGGAGGTCCTCGCCGGTGGCGGTGCGCAGGAGGGCGAGGGCGTCGGGGCCGGTGGGCGGGAGGGGGTCGAGGAGGACGGTGTGTTCGCCGGGGACGCCGAGGGGGCGGCGGGAAGTGGCGAGGACGGTGAGGCCGGGCGCGGCGTCGAGGAGTTCGGCGACGAGCCGGCCGCAGGCGTCGGCGAGGTGGTCGCAGCAGTCGAGGACGAGGAGGAGGCGGGTGCCGGCGAGGCGGCGGCGCAGGGCGCCGGTGTCGGTGCCGGGGGTGTGGTCGGTGAGGTCGACGGAGTCGGCGACGAGGGCGGTGAGGAGCCGTTCGCCGTCGAGCTGTCCGAGGTCGGCCCACCAGGCGCCGTCGGGGTGGCGCCGGCGGACGCGGTGGGCGGCGCGCAGCGCGAGCCGGGTCTTGCCGACGCCGCCGACGCCGGTCACGGTGACGAGGCGGTGCTCCGCCAGCGCGGCGGTGACGCGCTTCAGTTCCGTGCGGCGGCCTGTGAAACCCGGGTTCTCGTCCGGTAGATGTCCACGCACGGCAGCAGTGTCCCTCAGGTCCGGGCCGAAAGCTCCCGCCGAGCCGCTTCGTCATGGTTTCGGACGAGGGTGCCGGCGTGGGGGCGGGCGCGGGTCAGCAGCTGTCGCGGGCGCGC
The DNA here is from genome assembly GCF_040636735.1 of Streptomyces sp. NPDC035033. NCBI lineage: Bacteria > Bacillati > Actinomycetota > Actinomycetes > Kitasatosporales > Streptomycetaceae > Streptomyces > Streptomyces sp. NPDC035033. Next base: position 20,827 of record NZ_JBEZUZ010000030.1, read on the forward strand.
TCCTCGAAGGCGTCCCGGGTGGTCTCGCCGTCGAGGGCGAGGACCCGGCCGGGAGGGAGGGCGGCGAGGTCGGCGGCGGTGAAGGAGACCTCGCCGGCGTAGGCGTAGTACTCGCCGGGGTCGCCGAGCGACAGTTCGTAGGTGACGCCGGGCCGGAGGGTCTGGGGGCCGCGGGTCTCGACGTCCCAGTGGGCGGGCGGGGAGAAGAGCGGGATGTCCTCGGCCGCGCGGTCGCCCTCGGCCCACCAGCCGGCCGGGGGCTCCGGATCCTCCGGGGCGGTGGAGGCGGCGTCCGGCTCCGTGGCGGTGGCCGGCGGGTCGGGGCGCACGTCGAGGAAGGGGCCCCGGATGGTGCCGTCGTCCTCGCAGGAGCGCAGCAGGGCCCGCGGGGTGCCGTGTTCGTCGACGTACACCGCGACGAGCGGGCGCAGCTCCGGCGAGCAGCCGGTCGCCGTCAGGGCGATCACCGCGGCGAGCGCCGCGGCGCCGCGTGCCCGTACCGCCCTGCCCCCGCCGTGCGCCATCGTCCCGCCTCTCCCCGGTGCCGTCCCGGTCAGCCTCGCACGTCCGGGTCGCGGCGCGGTCACGGTGTCGTGATGCTCAGGGTTTCGGGGGTTCGCCCGGTGTGGCGAGTTCCTCGACGGCCTCGGCGCCGACGACGGCGCCGGTGGAGCGCTTGCCGCGGCGCAGCCGGCGTTCCAGCCGGGAGGCGAAGGTGGTGAGGGCGGCGTTGAGGAGGACGAAGAGGACGGCGACGACGGTGAAGCAGGCGATGGTGTTGGCGCCGTAGTTGGCGCTCATGGGGCGGACGGAGGCGAGGAGTTCGGCGAAGCCGAGCATGGCGCCGCCGAGCGCGGTGTCCTTGACGATGACGACGAGCTGGCTGACGAGGGCGGGGAGCATGGCGGTGACGGACTGCGGGAGGAGGACGTACGCCATGGTCTGGCCCTTGCGCATGCCGATGGCCTTGGCGGCGTCGGTCTGGCCCGCCGGGAGGGCGAGGATGCCGGCGCGGACGACCTCGGCGAGGACGGAGGCGTTGTAGAGGACGAGGCCGGTGACGACCGCGTACAGGGGGCGGGTCTCGGGGCTGATGTCGGTGAACTCGGCGTAGGCGGCGTTGGCGAAGAGCATGAGGATGAGGACGGGGATCGCGCGGAAGAACTCGACGACGGTGCCGGCGGCGGCGCGGACGGCGCGGTGGTCGGAGAGGCGGGCGATGCCGAGGAGGGCGCCGAGCGGCAGGGCGAGGACCATGGCGAGGCCGGCGGCGACGACGGTGTTCCGCAGGGCGGGCAGCAGGTACGTCTCCCAGATCCGGCCGTCGGTGAGGAAGGGTTCCCATTTGGCCGCCTCCAGCTGGTTCTTGGCGGCGAGGCCGTCGATCACCCACCAGACGACGGCGGCGAGGGCGGCGAGGAAGAGCAGGGTCCACAGCAGGTTGCGGCGGCGGGCGCGGGGGCCGGGGACGTCGTAGAGGACGGTGGCGGGGCGGTCCCCGGTGGCGGTCCGCGCCGTCGGGCGCTTCGGGGTGCGGCGCTTCACCGTTTGACCGCGACTTTCCTGGCGAGCCGGCCGAGGAGGAGGCCGGTGGGCAGGGTGAGGCAGATGAAGCCGAAGGCGAAGACGGCGGAGACGAGGATGAGCTGGGCCTCGTTCTCGATCATCTCCCGCATGAGCAGGGCGGCTTCGGCGACGCCGATGGCGGCGGCGACGGTGGTGTTCTTGGTGAGGGCGATGAGGACGTTGGTGAGCGGGCCGACGACGGAGCGGAAGGCCTGCGGGAGCACGATGATCCTCAGGACCTGGGGGAAGCTGAGGCCGATGGCGCGGGCGGCCTCGACCTGGCCGAGGGGGACGGTGTTGATGCCGGAGCGCAGCGCCTCGCAGACGAAGGCGCTGGTGTAGGCGGTGAGGCCGAGGACGGCGAGCCGGAAGTTGATGGTGGTGAAGCGGTCGGCGCCGAGGCTGATCCCGAGGGTCTGGAAGAGGCCGAGGGAGGTGAAGACGATGATGACGGTGAGGGGGATGTTGCGGACGACGGTGACGTAGGCGGTGCCGAAGCCCCGCATGAGGGGGACGGGGCCGACGCGCATGGCGGCGAGCAGCGTCCCCCACACCAGGGAGCCGAGGGCGGACCAGAAGGTGAGCTGGACGGTCACCCAGAAGGCGCCCAGGAGGTCGTAGCCCTCGAGGAAGTCGAACACGGCGGCCGGCTCACTCGACGACCGTGCCGATCTTCGGGGCCGGTTCGTTCTGGTAGTTCGCCGGGCCGAAGTTCTTCTTCACGGCGGCGTCCCAGGAGCCGTCGTCGACCATCTTCTCCAGGGCCTTGTTGATCTTGTCCTTGAGGTCGCTGCCCTTCTGGACGCCGATGCCGTAGTTCTCGTTGCTCAGTTCGAAGCCGCCGAGCTTGAACTTGCCCTTGAACTGCTCCTGGGCCGCGTATCCGGCGAGGATCGAGTCGTCGGTGGTGAGGGCGTCGATGACGCCGTTCTCCAGGCCGGTCAGGCACTCGGAGTAGCCGCCGTACTCCTGGAGCTGGGCGTCGGGGGCGATCTCCTCCTTGACGTTCTGCGCGGAGGTGGAGCCGGTGACGGAGCAGAGCCGCTTGTCGTTGAGGTCGGCGGGCTTCTTGATGGAGTCGTCGTCGGCACGGATCAGCACGTCCTGGTGGGCGAGGAGGTAGGGGCCGGCGAAGTCGACCTTCTGGGCCCGTTCGTCGTTGATGGAGTACGAGGCCGCGATGAAGTCGACGTCGCCGCGCTGGAGCATGGTCTCGCGGTCGGCGCTCTTGGCCTCCTTCCACACGATCTCGTCGGGGTCGTGGCCGAGCTGCTTCGCGACGTAGGTGGCGACGTCGACGTCGAAGCCGGTGTAGGTGCCGTCAGGGGTCTTGAGGCCGATGCCGGGCTGGTCGAACTTGATGCCGATGGTGATCCTGTCCTCGTCGGAGTGGTCGGCGGGCACCGCGCCGTGGGCGAGCGAGGCGGAGCCGAGGGCGAGGACGACGGCCGTCGCGGAGGCGAGGAGCGTCCGGGTGGTCCTGAGCGGGTTCATGGTGATCACCCCGTGGGGCTCAGTGGTGGAGGATCTTGGAGAGGAAGTCGCGGGCGCGGGCGCTGCGCGGGTTGCCGAAGAACTCCTCCGGCGTGGCGTCCTCGACGATCCGGCCGTCGGCCATGAAGACGACGCGGTGGGCGGCGGAGCGGGCGAAGCCCATCTCGTGGGTGACGACGACCATGGTCATGCCGTCCTCGGCGAGCTGCCGCATGACCTCCAGGACCTCGTTGATCATCTCGGGGTCGAGGGCGGAGGTCGGTTCGTCGAAGAGCATCACCTTCGGGTCCATGGCGAGGGCGCGGGCGATGGCGACGCGCTGCTGCTGGCCGCCGGAGAGCTGGGCGGGGTACTTGTCGGCCTGGGCGGCGACGCCGACCCGGCCGAGGAGGGCGCGGGCCCGTTCCTCGGCGCTCCGGCGGTCCTTCTTGCGGACCTTGATCTGTCCCAGGGTGACGTTGTCCAGGACGGTCTTGTGGGCGAAGAGGTTGAAGGACTGGAAGACCATGCCGACGTCGGCGCGGAGCCGGGCGAGTTCCCTGCCCTCGGCGGGCAGCGGCCTGCCGTCGACGCGGATCTCGCCGCTGTCGATGGTCTCCAGCCGGTTGACGGCCCGGCAGAGGGTGGACTTGCCGGAGCCGGAGGGTCCGATCACGACGACGACCTCGCCCCGGTGGACCGTGAGGTCGATGGCCCGGAGGACGTGGAGGGACCCGAAGTGCTTGTCGACCCCGCGCAGGACGACGAGCGCGTCGCCGTCGTCCGGGACGGACCCTTCCGGGACGGGCATGTCACCCTCCTGGCTCACTCCCCCTTCCGCCGTTCCCTCCTCGGTCTCATGCTCCGCCCTGCGCCGCCCGGCCGCACGCCGGGGCCGGCGGGGTGATTCCGCCCGCCCGCCGCCTGCGGTCCGGCCGGGACCGGTGGACACTGGGAACGGAGCCGTACGTGCGACGAGGAGGCCCGTCATGAGGAGTGCCGCACCCAAGGTCAGTGCGCTGCCGGCGGAGCACCGCGAGCGGCTGATGGCCTTCGCCGAGGACGTGTACTTCGACTCCGGTGACCGGCTCTTCGAGGAGCAGCAGCACGCGGAGCGGTTCTGGATCGTGAAGACGGGCGCGGTGAACCTGGACGCCCGGGTGCCGGGGCGGGGGTCGCCGGTGATCGAGACCCTCCGCCACGGCGAACTGGTCGGTCTCTCCTGGCTGTTCCCGCCGTACCTGTGCCAGTCGGGGGCGGAGGCGATGACCCCCGTCCGGGCGTACGAGTTCGACGCGACGGCGGTGCGGTCGATGTGCCACACGGACGTGGAGTTCGGGTCGGCGGTGTTCTTCTGGGTGGGGTCGATCCTGGCACACCGGCTCCAGGTGACCCGGGTGCGGCTGCTGGACCTGTACGCGCCGCACGGGAGCGGGATCATGGCGTGAGGCCGGTGGCGCACGAGCGTTGACCTCTGGCGGCGGTGGCCGTACGGTCCGGGCGGTTCCCCGTCCCGTACCGCTCCGCCCCGCGTCAGGAGCACCGCATGGCCCGGTCCGACCCGCGCACGGCCCCCGCCCGCCGGCATCCGCGGCGGGTCCGGTGGCGCCGGCGGCCGTTCGGCGCCGGGCTCGCCCTCGCGCTGGGCGGTGCGGAGATCCTGCTGGTGCAGCGGGCCGGTCCGGCCGTGCTCTGCGGGAGGGGGCCGGCGTCCGGTACGCGCTGCCGCTCCTGATGTGCCTGTGCGGGGCGCTGATCGTGCTCCGTCCGCGGCTGCGGCGCGGGTGCGCGGCCGTCGGCGTCCTCGCCTCGCTCGGGTCCTGGGTGGCCTGCGACCTCGGCGGGTTCCTCGTCGGCATGACGCTCGGGCTCGTGGGCGGCGCGCTCGCGCTCGCGTGGCGGCCCGCCGGGCCGGCCGGCCCGGAGTGATCTCCGCCGCACCCGGGCCGGGGCGGCGGAACCGTGTCCTACTCGGCGGTACGGTGACGGGACGGGCTCCGGACCCTTCCCGCGGCCCGCCGGGCGACGGCCGGGAGGCCCCGATGACAGCACCCGCGGACGCGCGCGAGGCACTGGCCCTCGTGACCGACGACTTCACCGAACTCCCCCGCCCCGAGGGCCCGTCCGGGGGCGACGGACCGCTCGGGTGGCCCGGGTACGGCGCGGCCCGGGAGGCGGCGGCCGCCCGCTCCGGCGCGTCCGAGTCCGTGGTCTGCGGCACCGGCACGGTCGGCGGGACGCGGACGGTCCTGGTCTCCTTCGCGTTCGGCTTCCTCGGCGGCTCCATCGGCGAGGGCACCGGCGACCGGGTCGCCGCCGCGCACGCCCACGCCCGGGCGCACCGGCTGCCGGTGACCGTCCTCCTGGCGACCGGCGGCAGCCGGATGCAGGAGGGGATGCGGGCGCTGGTCCAGCTCCAGCGGCTGGCCGGGGAGGCGGCGCGCACCCGGGCGGCCGGCCTGGCGCAGCTCGCCGTCCTGCGCGATCCGACGACCGGCGGCGGCTGGGCCACCCTGGGGGCCGGCTCCGACGTGGTCCTCGCGCTGCCGGGCGCCCAGGTCGGCTTCGCGGGCTCCCGGGTGCGGCCGGCGGACGCCGACCCGGCCGCGTACACCGCCGAGGCGCAGTTCGCCCACGGGCACGTGGACGCCGTCGTCCCGGCCGGGGAGCTGCGGACGGCGCTGGGGCGCTGGCTGTCCCTGCTCACCCGCCCCGCCGAGGGGCCGGTCCCGCCGCCGTACGCGCTCGGCTCCACGGAGCCGTCGGCGAGCGGGCGCGAGGCCGTGGCCCGGGCCCGCCGGCCGGAGCGCCCCCGGGCCGACCGCTACCTCGCCTCCGTGTTCACCGAGCGGGCGGAGCTGTCCGGCGACCGCGCGGGCGGCACCGATCCGGGGATCCGCTGCGGCTTCGGCCGGCTGCCGGACGGGCGTACGGCCGCGTACGCGGCCCAGTGCGGGACCGCCACCCGTCCGGCCGGTTTCCGCACCGCCGCCCGGCTGGTGCGGCTGGCCGGCCGGCTCGGGATCCCGGTGCTGACGCTGATCGACACCCCGGGCGCCGCCAACGACGCGGAGGCGGAGCGGGCCGGCGCGGGGCCGGCCATCGCGGAGCTCTTCGGCGCCGTCGCCGAGGCCCGCGTCCCGGTCACCGCGCTGCTCGTCGGCGAGGGCGGCTCGGGCGGGGCGCTCGCCCTCGCCGCTCCCGGCAACACCTGGGCCACTCCGGACGCGTACTTCTCCGTGATCGCCCCCGAACTCGCCGCCGCCATCCTGAAGCGTCCCCCGGAGGAGGCGGACGCCCTGGCCGACCGGCTCCGGCTGCGCCCGGAGGACCTGGTCGGCCTCGGGGTCGTCCGGGGCGTGGTCGGGGCCCGGCCGGGGGCGGAGCACGGCGGTCCGGGGCGCTGACGCGGGGCCGCCGGGTCCTCGGCGGTTCCGGGGGGCGGTGGGGATCAGTGGCCGAGCTTCCGCTTCAGTTCGGCCTTGTTCATCTGGGACCTGCCGTGCAGGTCGCGGCGCTTGGCCTCCTCGTACAGCTGGTCGTAGGTGGGGCCCTCGGAGCCGCTGTGCGAGCGCTTCCCGCCGCGCCGCGAGGAGGACATGTCCTGCGTCGAGCTCTTGCTCGCCGTCTTCGACTCGCCCGAGCGGGCCCGTTCCTTGTTGACGGTGCGGGCGGCGATCTCCTCGGCGCGCCGCTCGCTCTCGCCGCGGTCCAGGGCGCTCTCCTTGATGTGCTCGTACTGCCGCTCGCGCTTGGCGTTCGATCCGCGGGGCATCGCGGGCTCCTCTCTCGGTCGTTCCTGTCGGGTCGGTCGGGTCGGTCGGGTCAATCGGACCGGTCGGGTCGGTCGGACCGGTCGGGTCGGTCGGACCGGTCGGGTCGGTCGTCGGGCTGTCCGCCGGCCATGCGCCGCCGGGTCCAGCGGACCACCAGGCGCAGCAGCAGGACCAGGGTCAGCACCCAGGCGGCGGCGAAGCCCCAGATCAGGCCGGGGGCCGAGGTCGCCGCCGCGAGCACGAGCAGGGCGAGCGTCGTCGCCCCGAGCAGCGCGGCGCCCAGGCCGCCGCCGGCCGTGATCCGCGGCCGGGGCAGGCGGCGCGAGGGCTGGTGCCCGGTCATGCGCCGGGCGAGACCGTCGTCGGCGCTCAGCTCCTCCTCGATCTCGGCCAGGACGCGTCGCTCGTACGCGGAGAGCCGGGCCTCGTCCATGGCGGGCACCTCCTCCGGTCCGGATCCCCCGCCGGGCGGCGGGGTCGTCACTCCGGGCGGCTACCCGTCCGCGGCCCCTTCAGACGGCGGGCCGTCACCGTCGGCCGGTGGAAAGCGGACCTCGCACCACAGGGTCCTGCCGCCGTCCCGCGGCACCCAGCCCCAGACCGCCGCGAGCCGCTGGACCAGTCGGAGGCTGTGCCAGGAGGGGTCCGGTCCGGGCGGCTCCTCCGGGCGGGGAGGCGCCGCGCCGGTGTCGGACACCTGGAGCCACACGCCGTCCACGGAGCGGTCGAGGCGGAGCTCGTACGGGGTCCCCCCGTGCCGCACCGCGTGGGCGACGAGTTCGGTGACGAGGAGCGCCAGGTCGTCGGCGGCCCTGCGGGCGGCCGGGGTGAGGGGTCCGTACCAGTCCGCCACGGCCTGTGAGGAGAGGTCACGGAGCCGGCCGGCCGTGCCCGGGCCCCCGCCGAGCACGTACCGCCGGGAGTTCGCCACCCGCTTCCGTTCGTCTACCGCCATGCCCCGCGCCTGACCCGAATGGAAAGAGATAAAACTCCCCAAATGGGTCAAAACATCCCTGAAGGGAATCCTTCTCCTGTGGACACCGATCGACAAACCGCGGCGCCCGCCCCTCCCGGAGGGGGGCGGTCCCGGCCCCCCGGAACCGTCGAAGGAATTCCCATGACCATCAGCCGAGCCCCCCGCACCCCCTCGGCGCGCAGCCCCGGCCGCCGGGACCCGCTCCCGTCCGAGACGCTCCGGCGGCGGGCCCTCGGGGACCTGCCCGCGCCGGAGGACCCCCTCCGCGCCTCCACGGACGACGCCCGGATCCTCTCCGTCTCGCTCTTCCGCCGGCTCCACGAGCTCGACGAGGGCACTCCGGAGCACTCCTACGTACGGAACACCCTGGTGGAGCTGAACCTGAGCCTGGTGAAGTTCGCCGCCCGGCGCTTCCGCGGCCGCGCCGAGCCGATGGAGGACATCGTGCAGGTGGGGACGATCGGCCTGATCAAGTCGATCGACCGGTTCGACCCGGGCCGCGGGGTCGAGTTCTCCGCCTTCGCGCTGCCGACGATCGTCGGCGAGATGAAGCGGTTCTTCCGCGACACCGGCTGGGCCGTCCGGGTCCCCCGCCGCCTCCAGGAGCTGCGGATCGAGCTGGCCAAGGCCTCGGACGCGCTGGAACAGCGCGACGGCCACCGGCCCGGCCGCGCCGCGCTGGCCGAGCGGCTGCACCTGGCCGAGGAGACGGTGGCCGAGGGGGAGCTCGCCGCCAACGCCTACGCCGCCCACTCGCTCGACTCCCCCGTCGGCGACGACGAGACCGGGGCCCCGCAGGGCACGGCCGGCCGGCGCACCGCCGTCGAGGAGCCCGCCTACGAGCTGATCGACGACCTGAACTCGCTCGGGCCGCTGCTCGCCGAGCTCGACGAGCGCGACCGGCTGATCCTCTCGCTGCGCTTCGGCGAGGAGCTGACCCAGGCCGAGATCGGCCGGCGCGTGGGCCTCTCCCAGATGCACGTCTCCCGGCTGCTCGCCCGGATCCTCGGCGAGCTCAGGACGGGTCTGCTGGACGACGGTGCCACGGAGGACGCGACGGACGGCTGACCTCCAGCCACACCACCTTGCCCTCGACGCCGGGTTCCCGGTCCGCGGAGCCCCAGTCGCTCGCCAGGCGGTCGAGCACCATCAGCCCGTGACCGCCGGGCAGCGACGGCGGGCGCGGCGCCATCCGGTGCGGGTGCGCGGGGCTCCGGTCGGCGACCTCCACCCGCAGCAGTCCGCCGGTGTGCCGGAGCACGAACTCCTCCGGGCCCCCGCCGTGCAGGCAGGCGTTGGTGACCACCTCGGAGACCAGCAGCAGGACGTCCTCGACGCGCTCGCGGGCGAGGGGGCTCTCCGGGGGGATCCAGCCCCAGTCGGCGAGGGCCCGCGCGGTGAAGTCGCGGCAGCGGGAGACCGCGCCCGCGCTCTCCCCCAGCAGGAGCCGGCGGGTCTGCGCGGGTGTGCCGTCGCCCTCGGTCATCTCGCCCTCCCACACGGCCGGCGGGCCCGTCACGCCCGGTCCTCGGGACGGGCACCGCCCGTCCCGTCGGCGGCGAGGGCTTCGGCCACGTCCGCGTACACCCGGAAGACCTGACGGGCCCCGGTGATCTCGAACATGCGGTCGACCGGCGGCCGCAGTCCGGCCAGATCCAGCGTCGCGCCGGCCTCCAGCGCGCGGGCCCGGGCCCTGAGCAGCAGGTTCAGCCCCGTGGAGTCGCAGAAGTCGAGCCCGGCGCAGTCGACGACGATCCGGGCCGCGTCCTCGTGCTTCTCCAGGGCGGTGCGCAGCGGCTCGACCGTGTCGTGGTCGAGCTCTCCCGAGGGGGCGACCACGACGGTCTCCGAGCCCCAGGTGGCCCGCACGTCGACCGTGAACCGGTCGGACCGGCCGGCCGGCGGACCCTCCCCGAACCCGTCTCGCTCACTGTCCATGCGCGCCTCGCCTTCACCGGGTGACTCCATTCTCGTCCAGGACGCCGCGCTCTGCGAGGAGAGCCCCCGCGGGGAGCCCGTACGGCGGCCGGGGCGGGCACCCGTCAGACGGTGGCCGGGGGCGGGGTCCAGCGGCGGTCGCGGGTCACGCCCGTGCCGACGCCGTACTCCTTCCTCAGGTGCTCGGGGATGGCGTAGTGCATGACGCGGCCCCGGGTGAGCGCGGACAGTTCGAAGACCGAGGTGAGGTGGCCGAGCCGGTCGAGCGCCCAGGCGGCGAACGGCGAGGCGTCCTCCACCGACTCCAGGACGCCGAGCAGCGCCGGCACCGCCTTCACCGCGGTGTCCCAGCGGCTGCGGGGCACGCCGAGCCAGTCCCCGCAGGTGTCGCCGACGAGGTGGCGGATCAGGGCGGAGACGACCGGGTCGAAGAAGGTGCCGGGGACGACCTCCTCGTACAGGTCGATCAGCTGCCGGGTGAGCACGACGCCCTCCTCCGAGGGGCCCATGTGCCGCAGCAGGTACAGGTCGAGGAAGGCGCGCGCCTCGTCGAGGGTCTTCGGGACGGCGGTCTGGTCGACGCCCAGGATCGCGCCGACGACCCGCCAGGCGTAGAAGTAGGCCTCGGCGCCCTCGGTGGACATGTGGATGCCGAGCCGGTGGAGGCTGTCGAGGACGAGCATCGAGAAGAACATCTGCCCGCCGATCATGTCCTCCTGACAGATCGGCACCCCGTCGGCGGCGGTGTCCCAGCGGCCCTCCCGGGTCAGGTGGTGGCGGATGGAGGCGTGCAGGAGGCGGACCTTCTGGGCGGCGGGGACGAACCGGCCGCCGGCCTCGAAGGCGTCGGGCCGCATGAGGTAGGTGGTGAACTGGCCGGTCTCCGCCATCCGCTTGTTCGGGTAGTGCAGTCCGTGGGTGGCGGAGAGCAGGCGGGCCACGCGCGGGACGACGTAACAGGCGGGCATGGAGGCGAAGGAGAGGGCGGTGTTGATGTGGACGTTGTTGTCGGTGAAGAAGAGCCGGGCCCGCTCCATCTCGTTCCAGTCCACCCAGGCGGGCGGGACGGCGGTCGTCTCCAGGTACGCGCGGGCCACGTCGGGGAGGCCGTCGGGGAGTTCCTGCCCGGAGACGGAGACGTACCGCATGAGGGAGTTGAAGAGGCCGACCTCACCGCGTTCGAAGAGGGTGGCGACGACCGCGTCGGCGAGCTCGTCGCCGCTGTGGCGCAGGGCGTCGAGGTCCGCCTCGGTGTACGGAGGGGCCGTGCTGGGGGTGGCCTGGGGGGTGGTCACTGCGGTCGCTCCCGGGGTCAGTGGTGGCGGACGGCCGCGCGGTGGGCCAGGTCCGTGAGGGTGCGGTGGGCGGCGGCGGGCAGGTCGAGGGGGTCGAGGGCGCGGACGGCCTCCTCGACGCGGCCCGTGATCATGTGCTCGACCCGGTCGGGCGCGCCGAGCTCCGTCATCAGGGCGCGGACCTCCCGCAGCTCCTCCTCGTCCGGCGGCCCGTCCCCGGCGAGGGCGCGGCGCAGCAGGGCCCGCCGGCCGGGGTCCGCGGCCCGCCAGGTCTCGGCGAGCAGCACGGTGGGACGGCCGGTGCGGAGGTCGTCGAGGGGCGCCTTGCCGGTGCGGGCCGGGTCGCCGAAGAGGCCGAGCAGGTCGTCCCGGAGCTGGAAGGCCTCGCCGAGCGGCAGCCCGTAGCGCGACAGTCCCTCGCGGAGGGCGGCGGGGGCCCCGGCGAGCAGGGCGCCGAGGAGGAGGGGCTGTTCGACGGTGTACTTGGCGGTCTTGTAGCGGATCACCTTGAGGGAGGTGGCGGTGTCCGGGGTGCCGCCGGTGTGCAGGATCTCCAGGGCTTCGCCGGCGACCAGTTCGCGGGCGAGCGCGGCCCAGAGGGGCCGGCCCCGGGAGAGGTACGCGGCGGGCAGGCCGGACTCGGCGTAGAGGCGGCCGGCGAGGGCCATCAGGTGGTCGCCGAGGAGCAGGGCGAGCGCGCGGGCCGCCGCCCGGGGCCGCCGGGCGGCGTGCGGAGGGGCGGTGTGCGGCGGGGCGGTTTTCGGCGGGGTGGTCTGTGGCGGGGTGGTGTGCGGCGGGGCGGTTTTCGGCGGGGTGGTGTGCGGCCGGGCGGTCTGTGGCGGGGCGGTTTCCGGCAGGGCGGCGAAGGCGTGGTGGGCGGTGGGGCGGCCGTGCCGGAGAGGGCTGTCGTCGATGAGGTCGTCGTGGACGACGGCGGCGGCGTGGACGAGTTCCATCGCGGCGGCGGCCCGCATCAGGGCGTCGCTGTCGGGCTGCCCGGCGGCGCGCCAGCCCCAGTAGCAGAAGGCGGCGCGGAGCCGTTTGCCGTGGCGGGCGGTGGCCCGGAGGGCCTCGGCGAACGGGTCGAGGGCCTCGTCGACGGCGAGGAGTTCCGCGGCCTCGTCGTCGAGGAAGCCGGCGAGGACGGCGTCGGTCCGGGCCTTGAACTCCTCCGGCGCCCAGGCGTCACGCATCGGGGTCCGTCACGGGGACGGCCCGGCGGGCGGCGGCCGCGCGGGCCAGGACCTCCATGTGCGGAAGCCCTCCGGTGCCGTTCTGGTCGTGGGCGAGCCGGTCGAGGGCGAGCCTGCCGCGGGCGCGGAGGTCGGCGGCGGCGTCGTGGGCGATGTCCCCGGCGTCGGAGCGGCCGAGCAGGGAGCGGAGCGACCCGGCGGCGGTTCCGATCGAGTCCACCACCAGGTCGGCGAGGCCGGCGACCACCAACAGGGCCTGTTCGTCGGGGCGTTCGCCCGGGTTCGTACGGGAGGTCATGCCGGCCGGCTCCTGGGAGGAAGGGGGTGGGGCGCCCCGCTCGGGGCGCGTGCCGGACCAGCATGGGTCATGACCGGGGGCACTCCCCCGGTCCGCTCACCCGATCGGGTGATCATGGGCGGGAGTCGTGGCGAACGGAGGCCGCGTGACCTCTCTCGGTTCGCGCGCACGCCCTCGGCCGGTGCGCGACCGCCCGGATTCCGTCCGTCCTCTTGAACTCCGCGCGTTCCGGCGGTAGTCAGGTCCCGTGTCCCCGATCTACGCGCCCCTTCCGCTCCGCCGCTCCGGCCGTCCCGGCCGCTCCCGGTGCACGGCGGCGGCCGTCGCGGTGACGTCGGCCGTCGCGCTCCTGACGGCCGGGTGCCAGATGTCGCAGGGGCCGAACTGCACGCTCATCGGTGCCGAATCCGGCGTGACGGTGCTCTGGCGCCCGGCGGACTTCCCCGCCGGCGCGCGCCACCGGCTCTGCGCCGACGGGGAGTGCCGGGAGCGCGGGGCCCCGCCGGCGGCGGACCCCCGCGCCTTCCTCGACGTGCCGCTTCCGGAGGAGAGCGGCCCGCGGGAGGTGGGCGTGCGCTTCACGGTCACCGACCCGGCCGCGGGCGGCCGGGTCGTCCATGACCGTTCCGCCCGGGTGACCCTGCGCAAGGTCACCCCGAACGGGGAGGCCTGCGGACCGACCGCCTGGCAGGCGGCCGTCCGGGCCGATCCCCGCGCGGGGCTGGTGGAGGGGGACTTCGGGGACGGGGATCCCGGGGAAGGGGACCCCGGCGAAGGGGTCCGCTGAACGTCCTTACGGGACCCAGTGGTTGCCGGAGACCGTGATCATCACCTGGAGCTGGATGCTCGCCGAGAAGTAGCTGCCGGTGTCGATCGGGGTGGCCACCATCTTGTTCCAGAGGGCGTCGAGCCAGGCCTGGCTGCCGGAGTCGGTCATCGCGGCGACGGCGAAGGGCGCGAAGAAGGCGGCCTCGCCGCCGGCGGAGATCTGGGTGCCGTTGAGCTTGTACCCGATGGCGATCTTGTTCGGGTCGCCGCCGGTCTTGGCCTTGATCCAGCCGTTGAGCTTGCGGGCGGCGGCGAGGGACTTGGCGTCGCCGCTGGTCACGGCGTCGTCGGCGATGCGCCACGGGGTGCGGCAGGCGTTCCACCAGTACTGGCCGTCGTTGACGTCCTCCAGGACCTTGCCCGGGGCCGGCTTGGGGCCGGTGTTCGTGTCGACGACGAAGTCGGGGAGCAGGCCGGTGCCCGGGGCGTACGTGGACTGGAGGTGGGCGATCTGCGTCTGGTGGGCGGTGCGGACCGCGTCCCAGGTGGTGTCGCCGGTGGCCGAGCGGAAGGCCCGGAAGTGGTCGACCATCCAGTCCGAGGTGCGGGAGATCCAGTAGTACTGGTCGCCGGAGTCGGTCCAGTCGCCGAGCTTGAGGAGCTTGGTGGTGGGGTTCAGCTCGCTCTTCTTGATGGCGGCGATGTGCTTGAGGGCGAGCGCCTTGTAGTCGTACGTGCCGCCGCTGCCCCACTGCCTGTCGGCGAGGAGCAGGCCGTAGGCGACGTCCATGTCGCCGTCGGTGGCGCCGTCCCCGCCGTTGACGCTGCGGCAGTTGACGTCCTGCTCGGCGGCGAGGAGGTCGGGGTTGATCGAGGAGGGGTGGTCGAGCTTCCACTTGACCAGGCCGTCGAAGATCTTCCTGGCGTCGGGGTCGGCGCCCGCCATGGTGGCGGTGACGACCATGCCGTAGCCCTGGGCCTCGGCGACGTACGGGTGGTCGGCGTCGGGCGAGATGACCTGGTACCAGCCGTTGCCGCAGTTCTGCCGGACGAAGGCCGACTTCCAGCGGTTGTAGTAGTCGACGACCTTCTGGTCGAGCGCCGCCTGGGTGCCGGTGGGCCTGAGCATGCCGGCGGCGTAGGGCTTGAGGTGGCTGCCGAAGGGCACGGCGGGGCCGGTGCCGCCCGTGCCGCCGCTCGGGGAGCCGTAGACCTCGAACTCGTAGAGGGAGTAGCCGTACGGGGTGCCGCGGCCGGTCCCGTACATGCGGACGTACCGGCCGCTGCCGGAGACGGCGAGGTCGTCGACGGCGCCGTCGCCGGCGGTCGTGGAGTGGACGTCGGTCCAGGTGGTGCCGTCGGTGGAGGTCTGGACGCGGTACGTCTTCGCGTACGCGGCCTCCCAGTCGAGCTTCACCCGGGAGATGCTGTGGTTCGCCCCGAGGTCGATCCGGATCCACTGCGGGTCGACGCCTTCCAGGCTGGCCCAGCGGGTGGAGGCGTCGCCGTCCACGGCGAGGGCCGGGGCGAAGCCCGCGCCCTCCACGGACGAGGACGTCGCCGGCTTGCCCGCGGAGACGAGGCCGTCGGCGGCCCGGGCCTCGGTCCCGGGCAGGAGGGTGAGGGGCAGGGCCAGCAGAGCGGCGAGTCCGAGCGGGACGACGCTTCGCGGGACGGCGCTGCGCGGGGCGACGGTTCGTCGACGCATGACAACTCCCTTTCTCTTCACGGCAATCTCTCGTTAGGAAACGTTCCTAACTATCGGCGCGCCGAGCGTAGAGAGCGGCGGGGGCCCCGCACAAGACCTCTGCGCGGGGCCCCGTGGTCCGGTGGCCGGAAAGGATCTACCGAGGGAGCGCCAGGGCGCGGGCGAGGGCGTCGGCGAAGCCGCCGGGGTTGTCGAGCATCAGGTTGTGGCCGGCGGCGGGCACCTCCAGGACGGGGACGCCCATGGCCGCCGCCTGTTCGGCCGCCCGGTCCGGCAGGCTCTTCTCCCCCACCAGGAACGCCCGGGGCAGGGCGAGCGCGGCCAGCACGTCGCCGGCCTCGGGGTCGCCGCCCTCGACGAGCGCG
The DNA here is from genome assembly GCF_040636735.1 of Streptomyces sp. NPDC035033. Taxonomy (NCBI): domain Bacteria; kingdom Bacillati; phylum Actinomycetota; class Actinomycetes; order Kitasatosporales; family Streptomycetaceae; genus Streptomyces; species Streptomyces sp. NPDC035033. The sequence continues at coordinate 36,183 of NZ_JBEZUZ010000030.1, forward strand.
ACCGCGCTGCGGTGCACGGCCCTCGGGTCGGCGAGCCGCAGCCGCGCCGCGTAGTCGGCCCGGTCGGCGAGGGCCAGCATCCTCGCGAACCCGCTCCGGACGAACTCCTCCTCCGTCTGGCGCGCCACCGGCCTGCTGAACGCGCCCCCGCCCGCGTACAGGTTGGGCTCGGCGACGACCAGCCGGGCGATCCGGTCGGGCCGGGCCGCCGCCAGGTGGACGGCGACGGCGCCGCCCATGGAATGGCCGACGAGGTGGACGCCGGTGAGGTCGAGGTGGTCGAGGAGCGCGGCCACGGCCGCGGCCTGCCCCTCGGGCCGGTAGTCGAAGTCGGCGGGCCGGTCGCTCAGCCCGTACCCGAGCAGGTCGACCAGGAGCGCCCGGCCGCCGCCCAGCGCCGGGTGGGCGGCGATGTGCGCGAAGTCGGAGGCCGCCGTGCACCCGAGCCCGTGGAGGAAGACGCGCACGGGCCCGTCACCGGGCAGGTCCAGCCACCGCAGGTACGCCTGTCGCTCCGTCAGGAACAGTTCTCTCATATGACCACCCTACGAACGCCCGAGGGGTGCGCGGCGCCCGGCGGGCGGGGAACGGCCGATACCGGCGGACGGGCGACGGACGACGACGGAGACGGAGACGGCGACGGCCGGCGGCGGAGGTGCGCCCACCGGCGGACGGGCGGCGGGCGGGCTGCGCTACGGTGGCCGTCCATGGCATCGAGCACCGCACTCTGGTCCTTCGCTCTCGTCGTGGGACTCCTCACCCTCACCCCGGGCCTCGACACGGCCCTCGTCCTGCGCACGGCCGCGCTCGGCCACCGCACCCGCGCCTGGGGCGTCGTCCTCGGCATCCAGACCGGCACCCTGATCTGGGGCGCGCTGACCTCGCTCGGCGTGACGGCCCTCCTGACCGCCTCGCACCTCGCGTACGAGGTCCTCCGCTGGGCGGGCGCCGCCTATCTGCTCTGGATGGCGGTCCGCATGATCGCCGGGACCTTCCGGCGCGACGGGACCGGCCCGGACGCGGAGGTGGAGGTCGACGGCGTCGACACCCTCTCCGGCGGCTGGCGGCAGGGCGCCCTCACCAATCTGCTCAACCCCAAGGTGGGCGTCTTCTACGTCGCCGTCCTGCCGCAGTTCATCCCGGCCGAGGCCCCGCACTTCGCGACGGGCCTCGCGCTGACCTCCGTCCACGTGGTCCTCGGCCTGATCTGGTCGACGGTCCTGATCGCCTCCGCGACCGCCCTCGGCGCCTGGCTGCGCGGCCCCCGGGCCCGGCGGGCCCTGGACCGGGTCACGGGCACGGTGATCGGCGCGTTCGCGGTGCGCCTCGCGGTCAGCGACTGACGGGGACCCGGCCGGGGGCGGCGCCCGGCCGGCGGTTCACCCCTCGCGCAGGAGGTCCGCCATCGCCGCCACGGGGAGGGACGGGTTGGCCGCCGCCGCTTCCCGTACCTCCTCGTCCGCGTCGGTGAGCAGGGAGGCGGCCACCGACGGCGGGAGGGCCGGGTGGCGGGCGGCGAGGGGCCGCGCCCGGTCGTCCGCCAGGCAGGCGAGCAGCGCCTCCGGTGTCGCCGCGGGGTGCCGGGCGACCTCCCGGACCGCCTTCCGCGCCGTCGGCACGTGCCGGACCAGGTCCTCCAGGAGGGCCGGGGGCGCGTCCGGGTTGGCCGCGACGCCGGCCAGGACGCGGACGCCGTGCCGCGCGACCAGGGCGCGCAGGCACGCCTCGGTGAGCCCCGGGTGCGGGGCGACGGCCGCCGCCACCTTCGCGTCGGGGTCGGCGGCCAGCCGGTCCCGCATCTCCCGCGGCAGGTCGCGACGGTGGGCGACGAGCGCCCGGACGGCCGGGTCCGGCGACGCGGCCAGCGCCCCGGTCTCGGCGGGCGACGCGGCGGCGATCCGCGGCAGGAGGACGTTCCCCGGCTTCGTGGTGCGGACCAGGGCGGTGAGCACGTCCAGCGGGACGCGGGGGTGGTGGGCGAGCGCGCGGCGCACCGCGGGGTCGGGGTCGGCCGCCATGGTCCGCAGCAGGGGTTCGTCGAGGGCGGGGTTCCCGGCGAGGGTGGCGCGGATGCCGGGGACGGGATCCGCGGCGAGCCGGGCGCGGGCCCGGGCGGGCAGGTCGGGGCGGGCGGCGAGCGCGTACCGCAGCGCCGGGGAGGGGTCGTCGGCGAAGCGGGCGGCGGCCTCGGCGGGGGTGGCGGGGTTGCCGAGCGCCGTCTCGCGCAGGCGGTGGAGGGCGGAGGCGTGGGTGCCGTCGCAGGCGTCGCCGGGCAGCAGGGCGCAGTCCGGCCGCGGGCACTCGGGGTCGTGGACGAACGGGACCTCCTCCTGCTCGCAGACCCGGCAGTGGCGGGCCGGGGGCAGCCCCTCCCCCGTCAGCAGCGCCGCGAGGACGGCCGGTGGGGTCGCCTCGTTGAGCGCCGCCGCGTGGCGCACGGAGGCGTGCGGGTGCGCCGCGAGCCTCGCGGCCGTCTCCGCGGGGGCGAACCAGGCGAGTTCGGCGACGACGCCCGGGTCGGGGTCCGCCGCGAGGAGGTCGATCACGTCGGCGGGGAGGCCGGGGCAGGCCGCCAGCTTCTCCCGTCGCGCGCGGTCCGGGTCCGTCGCGAACCGGCGGGCCCACGCGACGGGTCCGGCCCCCCGGTCGAGCAGGGCGAGGGCGGCGTCCGGCCACCGGGCGGGGTCGACGTCGTCGGCGGCGAGCCGGCCTTCGTACGCGAGGGGCACGGCGGCCTCCTCGACGCGCCGGGCCAGGGCGAGCGCCTGGGTGCGGCCGAGGTCCGGGCGGCCGGCGAGGAAGGGCGCGAGGTCGGCGTCGGCGAGGAGGACCAGCCGGTCGACGAGTCCGGCCGGCAGGGACGGATTGGCGGCGAGCCCGTACAGGAGGAAGGACACCGGGGCATCCTGCCCTGTGGGGCGTGCGGGCCGCGCCCGGTTTTCCCTCCGTGCCGGCGCGGGCCGGGGGGTCAGGCGTACTGGGCGATCTGGATGAGGTTGCCGCAGGTGTCGTCGAGGACGGCGGTGGTGACGGGGCCCATCGCGACGGGGGGCTGGGTGAAGCGGACGCCGAGGGCGGTGAGGCGGGCGTGTTCGGCGTGGACGTCGTCGACGGCGAAGGAGGTCGCGGGGATGCCGTCGGCGACCAGGGCCGCCTTGTACGGGGGGACGGCGGGGTGGCCGGAGGGCTCCAGGAGCAGTTCGGTGCCGTCCTGGTCCTCCGGGGAGACGACGGTGATCCAGCGGTCCTCGCCGAGCGGCACGTCGTGCTTGGGCACGAAGCCGAGCACGTCGGTGTAGAAGCGGAGCGCCTTGTCCTGGTCGTCGACGAAGACGCTGGCCAGGTTGATCCTCATGGGGTGTCCTCCGGGGGTGCGGGGGTGAGCCATCGCGTGACGATGTGCTCCAGGGGGCGGGTGTCGAGGTCGTGGAACTTGTAGCGGCCCTCGCGGCGGGCCGTGACCAGGCCGGCGGACTCCAGCACGGCGAGGTGCTGGCTGACCGCCTGCCGGGAGACGGTGAGGCCGTGCCGGGTCGCCAGGCGGGCGCACACCTCGAAGAGCGACTGCCCGTCGCGTTCGGTCAGCTCGTCGAGGATCAGCCGACGCGTCGGGTCGGCCAGTGCCTTGAACAGATCCTCCTCCATGCCACCACGATAGGCAAGTGGCCGCTTGCCTATCAAGCGGGGCGGGCCGGCGGCGCGGGCCCGGGTTTCCCCGAGGCCCTGCCGCTGTCGGACCCGCCGCCTAAGGTGGACGCACACCGGTCCGGACCCTGACGAGGGAGACAGCTTTGAGCACGGCCAAGCGGAACGGCGCGGCGCCGTCCGCCCCGCACATCGCCGACAGTCACGACCTGATCCGTGTGCTCGGCGCGCGCGAGAACAACCTCAAGGACGTCAGCGTCGAGATCCCGAAGCGGCGGCTGACCGTCTTCACCGGGGTCTCCGGCTCCGGCAAGAGCTCGCTGGTCTTCGACACGATCGCCGCCGAGTCCCAGCGGCTGATCAACGAGACGTACAGCGCCTTCGTCCAGGGCTTCATGCCGACGCTCGCGCGGCCGGACGTCGACGTGCTCGACGGGCTGACCACCGCGATCATCGTCGACCAGCAGCGAATGGGCGCCGACCCGCGCTCCACCGTCGGCACCGCCACCGACGCCAACGCGATGCTGCGCATCCTCTTCAGCCGGCTCGGCACGCCGCACATCGGCTCCTCGCGGGCCTTCTCCTTCAACATCCCCTCGGTGAGCGGCTCGGGCTCCGTCACCGTGGAGCGCGGCGGCCGGAGCGTGGAGCAGAAGGCCGACTTCACCATCACCGGCGGCATGTGCCCCCGCTGCGAGGGCCGGGGCCGGGTCTCCGACATCGACCTGTCCCAGCTGTACGACGACACCAAGTCGCTCGACGAGGGCGCGCTGACCATCCCCGGCTACACGGCGGACAGTTGGTACGGGCGGACGTACCGCCTCTGCGGCCTCCTCGACCCGGCGAAGCCGATCCGCGACTACAGCGACCAGGAGCTGGACGTCCTCCTGCACAAGGAGCCGACCCGGGTCAAGGTCGAGGGCGTCAACGTCACGTACGAGGGCCTGATCCCCAAGCTCCAGAAGTCCTTCCTGGCCAAGGACGTCGAGTCGCTCCAGCCGCACATCCGCGCCTTCGTGGAGCGGGCCACGACCACCCTGGTCTGCCCGGAGTGCGACGGCACCCGGCTCAACGAGGGCGCCCGCTCCTCGAAGATCAAGGGCATCAGCATCGCCGACGCCTGCGCGATGCAGATCAGCGACCTGGCCGCGTGGGTGCGCGAGCTGGACGACCCGTCGGTGGCGCCGCTGCTGGAGTCCCTGCGCCAGACGCTGGACTCCTTCGTGGAGATCGGCCTCGGCTACCTGGCCCTCGACCGGCCGGCGGGCACCCTGTCGGGCGGCGAGGCGCAGCGCGTGAAGATGATCCGGCACCTCGGCTCCTCGCTCACCGACGTCACCTACGTCTTCGACGAGCCGACGGCCGGTCTGCACCCGCACGACATCCAGCGGATGAACGAACTCCTGCTGCGGCTGCGGGACAAGGGCAACACGGTCCTGGTCGTGGAGCACAAGCCGGAGACCATCGCGATCGCCGACCACGTGGTCGACCTCGGGCCCGGCGCCGGCACCGGCGGCGGCACGATCTGCTTCGAGGGGTCCCTGGAGGGGCTGCGCGCCAGCGGCACGGTGACCGGCCGCCACCTGGACGACCGGGCCTCGGTGAAGGACACGGTGCGGAAGCCGACCGGGGTCCTGCCGATCCGCGGCGCGGTCGCCAACAACCTGCGGAAGGTGGACGTCGACCTCCCGCTCGGCGTCCTCGCCGTGGTCACCGGCGTGGCCGGTTCCGGGAAGAGCTCGCTCGTGCACGGTTCGATCCCGGCGGACGCCGGGGTGGTCTCGGTCGACCAGAGCCCGATCCGCGGCTCGCGGCGCAGCAACCCCGCGACGTACACGGGCCTCCTCGACCCGATCCGCAAGGCGTTCGCCAAGGCCAACGGCGTCAAGCCGGCGCTGTTCAGCGCCAATTCGGAGGGCGCCTGCCCGACCTGCAACGGCGCGGGCGTCACGTACACCGACCTCGCGATGATGGCCGGCGTGGCCACCACCTGCGAGGAGTGCGAGGGCCGGCGGTTCATGGCCTCGGTCCTGGAGTACAAGCTCGGCGGGCGGGACATCAGCGAGGTCCTGGCGATGTCGGTCGCGGAGGCGGAGGCGTACTTCGGGGCGGGCGAGGCCCGCACCCCGGCGGCCCACCGGATCCTGGAGCGGCTCGTGGACGTCGGCCTCGGCTACCTCACCCTGGGTCAGCCGCTCACCACGCTCTCCGGCGGCGAGCGGCAGCGGCTGAAGCTGGCCACGCACATGGGCGAGAAGGGCGGCGTGTACGTCCTCGACGAGCCGACGACGGGTCTGCACCTCGCCGACGTGGAGCAGCTGCTCGGGCTGCTCGACCGGCTCGTCGACTCCGGCAAGTCGGTGATCGTGGTCGAGCACCACCAGGCCGTCATGGCGCACGCCGACTGGATCGTCGACCTCGGCCCCGGCGCCGGTCACGACGGCGGCCGGATCGTCTTCGAGGGCACTCCGGCCGAGCTCGTCGCCGCGCGGTCGACCCTCACGGGCGAGCACCTGGCGCAGTACGTGGGCGCCTGATCGCCCGCCGCCGCCCCGCCGCCCTCCGAGGATCCCGTACCACGGGAGGAGGGCCGGCGGGGCGGCGGCCACGGCCACGAAGGCGCCGGGGGTCAGCCGGCGGGGGTGAAGAAGCGTTCCCGGACGCGGGTGAGGGTGCGGAAGTCGTCGAGGGTGACCTCCTGGAGGTCGATCGACGTGCCGGAGATGTCCTCCAGGAGGTCGACGAACTCCAGGAAGTCCATCGAGTCGATGAGCCGGGCCTCGATGAGGTCCTCGTCGGCGTCGACCGGCCCGTCGAGGCCGGGGTTCTTCTCCTGGAGCCAGGCGGTGACACGTTCCATGGTGCGTCTCTCCTCGAAAGGGCGGCGGGGGTCGGTCCGCCGAGGTGGCGTCAGGTCGCGGCGGCGACCGCGTGGAGGTGGCCGGGGGCCCGCCCGGGGGCGAAGAGCCGGGGGACGGGGCCGGCGAGCGGCGCGCCGGGGCCGCGCGGCGGGGCGGCGCGCACCGGGTCCGACGCGACGGGGCCCGGGTCCTCGAGGCCGGCGACGGGCGGGGGCGCGGCGCTGGGTGTGCTCATGGGAACCGTTCCCTCTCGGCGTGGACGGTCGGTCGAGGACGGCGGCCGTACGGGCGGGGCCGCCCCCGTCCGTACCCGTGCCCGCGGTGCGGCGGGGCAGGGCCCTGCGCGCGGTCGCCGTCGACCGGGGCGCAGCGGTCGTGCCGGGTCCGGCGGGTCGGGCCGCTCCGGCTCTGCGCAGTGGGGACAGTAGGGCAGGCGCCCGATGGTTGTCTAGACCAAAGATCATTCCCCAACTGGGCCTTACGGGGCGCCTTTTCGGGCCGGTGGCCGACACGCGGGGCATACCGGCGGGTCACTTGACACTGGACATGGTCTACACCAATTCTTTCCCTCGTCCCCCGCGGCCCCCACCGTCGCCAGGTCCGCGCCCCGTCCCGCCGTGCCCCCGCACCCCCGTGCCCGCACGCCGCCCGACTCCCGCCTGGAGGGACCCCCTTGACGACACCGTCCGCCCCCGGCGCCCCGCGCCGACCGCGCGCGCCGTACCTGCACCGTGCCGCCTGCGACCTGCCGTACTTCAGCGCGGACGGGGAGTCCTACCTCGCCCGGACCTCGCTGCGGGAGCTGAAGAAGTCCCGCCCCCTGCGGGTCCTGTCCGAGGAGGACTTCGCACACTGGCAGACCTACGGCTACGTCATCGTCCGCGAAGCGATCCCCGCCACCGCCGAACTCACCCCCCTCGGCGCCCGCCTGCTCGGACTCGACCCCTGGCACCCCACCCCGGACCCCAGGGAGCCCGCGTGCACCGCGTCTGCCTGACCCTCCCCACCCACCGCTCCTGTCCGGCGACCATCACGGCGGTCGCCGGGGAAGCCGCCTACGGGGCGCGGGAGTTCGGCGTCGAGGTGCACCTGCTGGTCCTGGACTCCGCCGCGCCCGCCGAACGCGCCGCGCACCGGGCCGCGGTGGCCGCCCTGCCGCCCGCGCCCGGCGTGGTCGTCCACCACCTCGACGAGGACGACCAGCGCGCCTTCCTGCGCGGGACCGTGACGGCGGCCGGACTCGACGGGGCGGACCGGCTGCTCGACCTGATGCTTCCGGCCGGGGTGTCGTACGGCGCCTGCACCAACCGCGCCTTCCTCCTGGCCGAGGCGCTGGGCTGCGCCTCGGTGCACCGCCGCGACTCCGACAGCCGCTACCAACTCCTCGGCGGGAAACCGGTCTTCCCGATCCACCACGAACTCGCCGTCCTCGGCAGGCGGGCGGCGGACGTGGCGGGCTCGGTCACCCGCAGCAGGCTCGACCCCGGCTGCGCGGACCGGACCGTCGCCGTGGCCGGGGCGTCCTTCATCGGCGAGCCCTCCGTGGACCTCGCCGAGCTCCGCGCCCTCGACCCGGAGGCGTACCGCGAGGTCGTCGGCCTGTCCGTGCCCGTCGGCCATCCGGAGATCTGGCGCCGGAACCTGATCGACGAGGCGTTCCGGGGCGCCGGCGACACGCCGTTCACCACCGACCTGACCACCCTGACCCTGGTCAGCCCCGCCCGGGTCGACATGTGCAACATCGCGCTCGGCCGGGAGGTGTACGGGCGGGTCCCGCTGCCGCCGGCCACCGACACCATCGGCACCGACTACTTCCTCCTCCACCTCGTCCGGCACGCCCGGCTGCCCGGCGTCCTGCACAACCGGCACATCGTCAACTACCACACGGACGAGCGCCGTTCGGACGAGGGCTTCCTCGCCTACCAGCTCCGCTTCGCCAAGTACCTGCTCGCCACCCCCCACCTCGACGCGGTGTACGCGGAACTCGCGGCGGCCGGCGAGGCGCTCCTCGGCCCGGACGGGCTGATCCGGCCCGCCGCCGTCGCCGCCCCGCTCCGCGCGAGCGCCGGGGCCGGGCCGACCGGGAACGAGGACCGGCTCGCCGTCCTGGACCGCCGCTACCGCTCCCTCGGGGGCCGGTACGCGACCGCCGCCGACCTGTTCGCCGCGCGGCGGGAGCGGCTGCTCGCCGAGGCCCGCGCCGACATGGCGGACTTCGCCCTGCTCGTCGACGCCTGGGGCACCCTGACCGCGCACGCGAAAGGCGCCGCCGTGAACCACCTCCCGCACCTCGCCACCGCGCACGCCCCGGCCGTGACGCGATGACCGCCGCCCTCGCCCCGGACGGCGTCACCGGCGCCCGCACCCTCACCGTCCGTTACGCGGGCGGCGGTTCGCGCCGGGGACCCGTCACCATGGGCCAGGCGAACATGATCCGCTGCATCCTGCGGGACGAGCCCGACAGCATCAACCTCCACGACGTGTGGCCGGTCCCCGACGGCACCGGGACGGACCGGGTCCTCGACGCCCTCGCGGCCCTCGCGGCCCGCCACGAGGCCCTGCGCACCACCTTCCCGTACGGAACCGGCGACAGCGCCCCCGCGGAGCAGGTCGTCGCCGCCGAGGGCACGTTCACCGTCACCGTCCTCGACCACGACGAGCTCCCCGAGGACACCGACGCCTACGCCGAGGCGGTGGCCCGCGCGGCCCGCGACATCCGCTTCCGGCTCGACCTCGACTTCCCGCTGCGGCTGCGGATCCTCGCCCGCGCCGGCCGGCCCGTCCGCGTCGCCCTCGCCGCCAGCCACGCCGTCACCGACGGCAGCGCCCTCGGCGTCCTCCGCGACGAATGGCTCGCCCTCCTCGCGGGCGAGACGCTGCCGCCGGTCACCGCGCCCACCCCGCTCGACCTCGCCGCCGAGGAGAACAGCCCGGCCGGGCGGCGCAAGTCGGCCGCCTCCCTGGCCCATTGGGAGCGCGTCCTGCGCACCGGGCCGCAGGCGATGTTCGCCGAGGACGGCGCCGCCGGCACCGACGCCGACACCCCGGGCCTCACCCTCCGCTCGGCGCGCGGCGCCCGGGCGCTGGCCGCCGCCGCGCGGCGTACCGGCGCCCTCCCCGGCACGGTGCTGCTCACCGCCTGGTGCATGCTCACCGCCCACCGGGCCGGCCAGTCCGTCTGCGTCGCGGCCGTGCCCACCTCCAACCGGTTCCTGCCGAAGCTCGCCCGCTCGGTCTCCCCCCTGTCCCAGGACGCCCTGCTCTGCCTCGACGTCCGCGCCCCGTCGTTCGACGCGCTGCTCGCCAAGGCGTGGGGCGCGGCGATGAACGCGTACCGGCACAGCCGCTTCGACGCGCTCGACCTGTGGGAGCTGATCGGGCGCGTCACCACCGAGCGGGGCAGCCGGTTCGCGCGCGACGCCGTCTTCAACGACATCAGCGCCCTGCCCAGCACCCTCGCCGGGGCCGCGGCCCCCGACGGGAACGCGCCGGAGCTCGAACTCGCCTGGGGCGGCAGCCGGTCGCTCCCGACCCGGCTGCTCACCTTCGTGTACGAGACGGATCCGGTCCTCCGCCTCGCCTTCTGGGCCGACCCCGTGCTGTTCTCCCGGGCGGCGGCCGAGGAGCTGGCCACCGGTCTGGTGCGGCTCCTGGAGGCCGTCGCCGGGGCGGACATGCCGCTCGGCGCGGGCGGGACGCTGACCGAGGTGACGGGGGTGCGGCCGGTGGCGCGCGGCCCGGAGTGGACGCGGGTGGACGGCTGCTGGGTCTCCCCCGCCGCCGTCGCCGACGCCCTGGGCGAGGCCCTGGACGGGCGGCCGGTCGAGGTCGCGGTCGAGGAGGGGGCCGACGGCACGGAGGACGGCCGGCGGCTGACCGCGTACATCGGGACCGACGAAAGGACGTGGGCGGAAGGGGACGTGACGGCCGATCAGGCGCACGCGGCGCTGATGCGGCTCCTGCCGGGGCGCCCCGGGGTGCTGGCCCCGCACCGGTACGTGTTCGTCGAGGGCCCGCCACGGCAGTCCGCCGCGGCGCGGCGGATTCTCAGGGAAGGGACCGGCCGGAGCCGGGAGATGCGCCATGACCACCAGTGACACCGCCGCGGCGGCCGGGGCCGGGCCGCTGCCCAGCCCGTGGCGGTCGCGTCGCTTCCGGCTGTTCTTCACCGCCCGCAGCGCCTCGCTGCTCGCCGACGGCATGCTGATGGTCTCCGTGACCACCTCGGTCCTCGGCGCCGGGTTCGGCGCCACCGGCGTCGGCTACGCGCTCGCCGCCTGGATGGCGCCGATCGTGCTGCTGGTCCTCTTCGGCGGCGTGCTCGCCGACCGCTTCACCCCGCAGCTGGTGATGGTCGGCGCGGACGCGGTCCGGGTGGTGGCGATGCTGGTCATGGCCGGCCTGTTCGCCGCCGGGGACGTACGGCTCTGGCAGATCATGGCCCTGATGGCGGTGAGCGGCGCCGCGACCGCCCTGTTCCAGCCGGGTCTCGCGAGCGTCGTGCCGCGGGTCGCCGAGGACATCCAGCGGGCCAACGCGCTGCTGCGCGTCTCCGAGTCGATGAGTGCCCTCCTCGGGCCCGGCCTCGCCGGTCTCCTCGTGGCCCACGGGGACCTCGCCGGGTCGTTCGTGGTGATCGCGGCGGCCTACGGGGTGAGCGCGGGCGGGCTGCTGCCGCTGCGCCGGCTCGCCCCCGGACGGGGCGCGGACGACGGGGGCGACGAGGGCGACGCTCCGATGTGGCGGCGGCTCGCCACCGGCTGGCACGAGTTCCGGTCCCGGTCGTGGCTGTGGGGGGTGATCTCCCTGTGGGCGGTGTACGGCCTCTTCGTCTTCGGGCCGTCCGTGCCGCTGGGCGCGGCGCTGCTGACCGAGCAGCACGGTGCCACCGGTTACGGCTGGATCGCCTCGGCCGACGGCCTGGGCACCATCGTCGGCGGTCTGCTCGGGATGCGGGTCCGGCCGCGCCGCCCCCTGGTGGCGGGCGCGTGCGCGATGTTCTTCTTCGCCCTGAACCCGCTGGCCCCGGCGCTGGGCTGGAACTTCGTCCTGACGGCCGTCACGGGGGTGGTGGCCGGCTGCGGCTTCGCCTTCTGGGGCGTGATGTGGGCGACCAGCGTGCAGTCCCACATCCCGCTGGCCGTGCTGAGCCGGGTGTCCGCGTACGACATCGCCGGCTCGATCATGGTGATCCCGCTGGGCCGCGCCCTGGCCGGTCCGGCGGCGGACTCCTTCGGCGCGGACCGGGTGCTGCTCTTCTCCGCGGCGGTCTCGTCCGTCCTGCTCGCGGCGATGCTCTGCGTCCCGGCCGTCCGCGGCCTGACGCGCCGGGACCGGGCGGAGCCGGCCGCCCCTCCGGCGCCCGGCAAGGAGCCGGCCGCCGCGGAGCCGGCGGCGGGGTGAGCCCCGGTCTCCGGCCGGAGTCCGGTCCCGGCCGGGACGGAGCCCGGCCGGGACCGGAGGGGTGTCACTCCCAGTCGTCCCAGGCGGGCTCGGTCTCGTCCTCGCCGAAGAAGAGCGGCTCGTCACCGGGGGCCGAGGACGCCGCCGGGGCGGCCTTCCGCGGGGCCGGCGCCGACGCGGTGCCGACCGAGCGGGCCGCCCGCTGGTCCGCCGCCTCGGCCGCCGCGCGGGCCGGGGGCTCGTCGGAGGTCCCGGCGGGGGCGGGGGCCTCGCTGTCCTCGCCGCCCGCGCCCGCGAACCCGGCCAGGGCCTCCAGGACGCCCTCCCCGTACTTCGCGAGCTTGGCCTCGCCGACGCCGCCGACCGTGCCGAGCTCGGCCACGCTCGTGGGGAGCGTGGTCGCGATCTCCCGCAGGGTCGCGTCGTGGAAGACGACGTACGCGGGCACGCCCTGCTCGCGCGCGGTCGCCGCCCGCCAGGCGCGCAGCGCCTCGAAGACGGGCACGGCGGCGGCGGGGAGGTCGACGGGGACCCGGGCCTTGCCGGAGCGGCCGCCGCTCTCCTTGCGGGGCGCCGGGGCCTTGGCGACCTCCTTGCGCATCGGCACCTCGCGCCGGCCGCCGAGGACGTCGCCGCTGGCCTCGGTGAGGACGAGGGTGCCGTAGTCGCCCTCCACGGCGAGCAGCCCCAGGGCGAGGAGCTGGCGGATGACGCCCCGCCACTCGGCCGTGCCGAGGTCGGCGCCGATGCCGAAGACCGACAGGGTGTCGTGGTCGAACTGGATGACCTTGGCGGTCTTCTTGCCCTGGAGGATGTCGATGATCTGGCCGGCGCCGAACTTCTGGCGCCGCTCGCGGGCCAGCCGCCACACGGTGGAGAGCAGCTTCTGCGCGGCGACCGTGCCGTCCCAGGACTCGGCGGGGGTCAGACAGGTGTCACAGTTCCCGCAGGGACCGGACTTCTGGCCGAAGTAGGCGAGCAGCCGGACGCGCCGGCACTCGACGGTCTCGCAGAGGGCGAGCATGGCGTCGAGGTGGGCGGCGAGGCCGCGCCGGTGGTTCTCGTCGCCCTCGGAGCCGTCGATCATCTTGCGCTGCTGGACGACGTCCTGGAGGCCGTACGCGAGCCAGGCCGTGGCCGGCTCGCCGTCACGGCCGGCGCGGCCGGTCTCCTGGTAGTAGCCCTCGACGGACTTGGGCAGGTCGAGGTGGGCGACGAAGCGCACGTCGGGCTTGTCGATGCCCATGCCGAAGGCGATGGTGGCGACGACCACGACGCCGTCCTCGCGCAGGAAGCGCGCCTGGTTGGCGGCGCGCGTGGCCGCGTCCATGCCCGCGTGGTACGGGATGGCGTCGATGCCGTGCTCGGCGAGGAAGGCGGCGGTCTTCTCCACCGAGGAGCGCGACAGGCAGTAGACGACGCCGGCGTCCCCGGCGTGCTCGGTGCGGATGAGGTCGAGGAGCTGCCGGGTGGGGTTGTTCTTCGCGACGATCCGGTACTGGATGTTGGGCCGGTCGAAGCTGGCAACGAAGTGCCGGGCCCCCTCCAGGCCCAGGCGGGTGGCGATCTCGCCGTGGGTGGCCTCGGTGGCCGTCGCGGTCAGCGCGATCCGGGGCACGTCGGGCCAGCGCTCGTGGAGCATCGAGAGGGCGAGGTAGTCGGGCCGGAAGTCGTGGCCCCACTGGGAGACGCAGTGCGCCTCGTCGATCGCGAAGACCGAGACCGTGCCCCGGTCGAGCAGCCGCTGGGCGCCCTCGGTGCGCAGCCGCTCGGGGGCCAGATAGAGGAGGTCCAGCTCGCCGGCGAGGAATGCCTGCTCGACGGTCTGCCGCTCGTAGGGGTCCTGGGTCGAGTTGAGGAAGCCCGCGCGGACGCCGAGCGCGTTGAGCGCGTCCACCTGGTCCTGCATGAGGGCGATCAGCGGGGAGATCACCACGCCCGTGCCGGGCCGCACCAGCGCCGGGATCTGGTAGCAGAGCGACTTGCCGCCGCCGGTCGGCATGAGGACGAGGGCGTCGCCGCCGCCCACGACGTGCTCGATGATCTCCTGCTGCTCGCCCCGGAAGGAGCTGTAGCCGAAGACCCGGTGGAGCACCTCCAGGGCGTCGGAGGAACCCCCGGAGCTCGGGGAGGAGGCGTCGGAAGAAGCGTCGATGAGGGCCACCCGGAAAGCCTAGCCGCCCGGACGCCCCCGCCGGCGCGCCCGCCGCGACCTGTGGAAAACCCTCCGCCGGCCCGGAACCCGGTCACCCGTACGCGGGACGCGCAGGCCGTCGCGGGCGGGGAGCCCGGGCCGCCGTACGCACAGATCACCCGGACCGCGCGGGCGGACAGGGGGCGGGCGCGGACGGCAGGCGGGCAGACGGACTCACAGGCGGGCAGACAGGCAGACGCACGGGCAGGCGGTACCGCACCGCCGCGCACCGGGCGGTGGACGGGCCGCGCGTCTAGGCGTCGACGGCGGTCGAGCCGTCGGTCTCACGGGCAAGGAGCCCCAGGAGGCCGGCGATCTCGTGTCCGGCTTCGGCGGGGTGCCGGAAGGGCGCGTCGGCGTTGACCCGGTAGCGGTTGCGCCGGCCGTCGACGGCGCGGGCCCGGGTGAGGTATCCGGCCTTCTCCAGATCGGTGACGATCGCCTGGACGGTGCGCTCCGTGATCCCGCAGCGCTCGGCCACGTCCCGGAGCCGCACCTCGGGGTCGCGGGCGATGACGAGCAGGACGCGGGCGTGGTTGGTGAGGAAGGTCCAGCCCACCTGGCCGGTTCCGTTCAGTCCCATAAGAATTTTTTGCCCCGGTTCCGAAGGATCATGCGAAGCGTCTTTCAGGTAAACATTGACGCATATGCCCCCGCAGTGGACACTCGGGGTGAGAGGTCGTCCGACGACCGGAGGCCATCATGAGCCGCGAACTCGTTCGCCGGGTACAAGCCGTCCTCGCCGACGCGGGTTTCGGCCCGGACAGTGGGCTGACGGCCCAGAGCGACGGCGTGGCGGTGATCGTCGCCTGGCATCCCGACCAGCTCATCAGGCCCACCATCGCCGCCCACGCCACCGATCCCGACGTGCACGCCGCCGCCTCGATCACCGGCATCCGCACCGCCCTCGAAACCGCCCTCACCAGCGTCTTCCTGGACGCGGGGCTCGTCCCGCTCTCCTACCCCGAAGGCTTCATCCGCGTCACGGCGACCCCCACCGGGTGAGGCGGCCGGCCGGCGGCGTCAGTCGACGGCGAGGACGATCGCGTACACGGCGAAGAACAGGGCGCACAGGACCACCACGACGCCCAGGGCGAGCAGGGGTCCGGCCGCCCAGCCGCGGGTCGGCCGCCGGTAGGGCCCGGTACCGGTACTGGTCCCCGACTCGGCCGGGGGTGTTCCGCCCGGATCGGGGCCCGGGACACCGCGGGGATCGGGATCGGGGTTGCTCGGGGTCGCCATGACCACACCTCCTCCACGGCCACCCGGCCGTTCTCCCGGCGCCTACCCCACCCGCCCGCGCCCATCCGCCCGGCCCCGACGTCCGCGCGACCACCGGCGGGCCGGTGGTCGCGCGGACGTTCCGGAGGGCGTCAGCCCTCGGTCACCAGTGCCTTGAGGGCGATGTTGAGTTCGAGGACGTTGACGCGGGGTTCGCCGATGAAGCCGAGGACACGGCCGTCGGTGTGGTCGGCGACCAGCTTCTCGACGGCGGCCACGTCGAGCTTGTTGCGCTCGGCGACGCGGCGGACCTGGAGCTTCGCGTACTCCGGGGAGATGTGCGGGTCCAAGCCCGAGCCGGAGGAGGTGACGGCGTCGGCGGGGACGTCGGAGGGCTCCACCCGGTGGCCGGCGGTGGAGTTGTCCTCGACCACGGCGGCCTTGGCGTCCTTCACCCACCGGATCAGCTCGGCGTTGTCCCCGGAACGGTTGGTGGCGCCGGACAGGATGATCGAGTACTGGGTGTTGACGGAGTTGGTGCCCAGGCCGTTGGACGGGCGCGGCTGGAACCAGCGCAGGTCCGGGGCCGGGGTCTCCTCGCCGTCCTCGAGGGGCAGGTCGTAGCGCTGGCCGATGAGCTCGGAGCCGACGGTCTTCCCGCTCGCGTCCTCGATCTCGGAGCCGTTCGCCCTGCCGGGGAAGGCGAGTTGGGCGGCGCCGGTGACGGCGAGCGGGTAGAGCACGCCGCAGACGAGGGTGAGGACGAGGAGGGCCCGGAGTCCCGCCCACAGGACGCGGCCGGTGTTTCCTACCGAGTTGTTCATGAGCGTCAGCCGATTCCGGGGATGAGGGTGAGGAGCATGTCGATGAGCTTGATGCCGAGGAACGGGGCGACCAGGCCGCCGAGCCCGTAGACGGCGAGGTTGCGGCGGAGCATCGAGTCGGCGCTGGAGGGCCGGTAGCGCACGCCCTTCAACGCCAGGGGGACGAGGGCCACGATGATCAGCGCGTTGAAGATGACGGCCGACAGGATCGCGGACTCGGGCGAGGCCAGGCCCATGATGTTGAGCTTGTCGAGCGACGGGTACGCCACGGCGAACATCGCGGGGATGATCGCGAAGTACTTCGCGACGTCGTTGGCGAGGGAGAAGGTGGTCAGCGCTCCCCGGGTGATGAGGAGCTGCTTGCCGATCTCGACGATCTCGATGAGCTTGGTCGGGTCGGAGTCGAGGTCGACCATGTTGCCGGCCTCCTTGGCGGCCGACGTGCCGGTGTTCATCGCCACGCCGACGTCCGCCTGGGCGAGCGCGGGGGCGTCGTTGGTGCCGTCGCCGGTCATCGCGACGAGCTTGCCGCCGGCCTGTTCCCGCTTGATGAGGGCCATCTTGTCCTCGGGGGTGGCTTCGGCGAGGAAGTCGTCCACGCCCGCCTCGTCGGCGATGGCCCTGGCGGTCAGCGGGTTGTCACCCGTGATCATGACGGTGCGGATGCCCATGCGGCGCAGTTCGTCGAACCGCTCCCGCATGCCCTCCTTGACGACGTCCTTCAGGTGGACGACCCCGAGGACACGTGCGCCCTCGTCATCGTCCACGGCCACGAGGAGCGGCGTGCCGCCGGCCTGGGAGATCCGGTCCGTGAGTGCCTGTGCGTCCTCGGCGACGGTGCCGCCCCGCTCCTTCACCCACGCGACGACCGAACCGGTGGCCCCCTTGCGGATCTTCCTGCCGTCCACGTCCACGCCCGACATGCGGGTCTGCGCGGTGAACTCGATCCAGGTGGCGTGGGCCGACTCGCCCTGGTGGCGCCCGCGCAGCCCGTACCTCTCCTCGGCCAGGACCACGATGGAGCGGCCCTCGGGCGTCTCGTCGGCGAGCGAGGAGAGCTGGGCCGCGTCGGCGACCTCGGCCTCCGTCGTCCCGCGTACGGGCACGAACTCGGCGGCCCGGCGGTTGCCCAGCGTGATCGTGCCCGTCTTGTCCAGGAGCAGGGTGCTCACGTCGCCGGCGGCCTCGACCGCCCGGCCCGACATCGCGAGCACGTTGCGCTGCACGAGCCGGTCCATGCCGGCGATGCCGATCGCCGAGAGCAGCGCGCCGATGGTGGTCGGGATCAGGCAGACGAGGAGCGCCGTCAGGACGATCATCGAGGTCTGCTCGTCGGCGCCCGCGTAGATCGCGAACGGCTTCAGGGTGACGACGGCCAGCAGGAAGACGATGGTCAGCGAGGCGAGGAGGATGTTGAGGGCGATCTCGTTGGGCGTCTTCTGCCGGGCCGCGCCCTCGACCAGGTTGATCATCCGGTCGATGAAGGTCTCGCCGGGCTTCGTCGTGATCTTGATGACGACGCGGTCGGAGAGGACCTTGGTGCCGCCGGTGACCGCGCAGCGGTCGCCGCCCGATTCGCGGATGACGGGGGCGGACTCGCCGGTGATGGCGGACTCGTCGACGCTCGCGACGCCCTCGACGACGTCGCCGTCGCCGGGGATGACGTCGCCGGCCTCGCAGACCACCAGGTCGCCGACGCGCAGCTCGGTGCCGGGCACCCGCTCCTCCCCCGTCTTCGTCAGACGGCGGGCGACGGTGTCGGTCCTCGCCTTGCGCAGGGTGTCGGCCTGCGCCTTGCCGCGGCCCTCGGCGACGGCCTCCGCCAGGTTGGCGAAGACCGTGGTCAGCCACAGCCACGCGGTGATCGCCCAGCCGAACCAGTCCCCCGGGTTCCTCACGGCGAGGGCGGTGGTGACGACCGATCCGACGAGGACCACGAACATGACCGGCGACTTGATCATCACGCGCGGGTCGAGCTTCTTGATCGCGGCCGGGAAGGAGGCGAGCAGCTGCCGGGGGGCGAAGAGGCCGCCGCCGACCCGCCCGGCCGGCGGGTGCGGGCCGGGCAGGTCCTCGTGCGGTGCCTTCGTCGGGGGGACGGTGAGGGACATCGCGTCCTCGTTCTTCTTCACGTCGATGGTCATGCCGCGAGCCCTTCGGCGAGCGGGCCCAGCGCGAGGGCCGGGAAGTAGGTGAGGCCGGTGATGATCGTGATCGTGCCGACCAGGAGGCCCGTGAACAGCGGCTTCTCGGTCCGCAGGGTGCCCGCGGTCTCGGGGACGGGCTTCTGCTCCGCGAGGGAGCCGGCGAGCGCGAGGACGAACACCATGGGCAGGAAGCGGCCAAGGAGCATCGCGATGCCGATCGTGGTGTTGAACCACTGGGTGTCGGCGTTGAGGCCCGCGAAGGCGGAGCCGTTGTTGTTGGCGCCGGAGGTGTAGGCGTACAGGATCTCGGAGAAGCCGTGCGCACCGGAGTTGGTCATCGAGTTGGCCGGGGTGTCCAGGGCGAACGAGGCGGCCGTGAAGCCGAGCACCAGGGCCGGGGTGACCAGGATGTAGCAGGCCGCGAACGTGATCTCACGGGTGCCGATCTTCTTCCCCAGGTACTCCGGGGTGCGGCCGACCATCAGTCCGGCGATGAACACCGCGATGACCGCCATGATCAGCATGCCGTAGAGGCCGGAGCCGACGCCGCCGGGCGCGATCTCGCCGAGCTGCATGCCGAGCATGGTGATGCCGCCGCCGAAGCCGGTGTACGAGGAGTGGAAGGAGTTGACCGCGCCGGTCGAGGTGAGGGTGGTCGCCACCGCGAAGAGCGACGATCCGGCGATCCCGAAGCGGGTCTCCTTGCCCTCCATCGCCCCGCCGGCGATCTCGAACGCCGGTCCCCTGCCCGCGAACTCGGTCCACATCATCAGGGCGGTGAAGCCGAGCCAGATGACGGCCATCGTGCCGAGGATCGCGTAGCCCTGCCTCAGCGAGCCGACCATGCGGCCGAAGGTCCGGGTCAGCGCGAACGGGATGAGGAGGATGAGGTAGACCTCGAAGAGGTTCGACAACCCGTTGGGGTTCTCGAAGGGGTGGGCGGAGTTGGCGTTGAAGTAGCCGCCGCCGTTGGTGCCCAGTTCCTTGATGACCTCCTGCGAGGCCACCGCGCCGCCGTTCCACTGCTGCGGGCCGCCCGTGAACTGGCCGACCTCGTGGATGCCGGAGAAGTTCTGGATCGCCCCGCAGGCGACGAGGACGAGCGCGCCGACGACGGAGATCGGCAGCAGGATCCGGACGACTCCGCGCACCAGGTCGGCCCAGAAGTTGCCCAGTTCGCCGGTGCGGGACCGGGCGAAGCCGCGGACGAGGGCGACCGCGACCGCCATGCCGACCGCCGCCGACACGAAGTTCTGCACCGCCAGGCCGCCGGTCTGCACAACGTGGCCCATGGCCTGCTCGCCGTAGTACGACTGCCAGTTCGTGTTCGCCACGAACGAGGCGGCCGTGTTGAACGCCTGGTCCGGGTCGATCGACACGAAGCCGAGCGAGCCGGGCAGCGCCCCCTGCACGCGCTGGAGCAGGTACAGGAAGAGGACGCTCACCGCGGAGAAGGCGAGCACGCCGCGCAGGTACGCGGGCCAGCGCATCTCCACCGACGGATCGGCGCCGATCGCCCGGTAGATCCACCTCTCGGGTCTGTGGTGCTTCTCCGAGGAGTAGACGCGCGCCATGTGGTCGCCCAGTGGCCGGTACGAGAGACCGAGCGCGACGACCAGTGCCAGGAGCTGGAGGATTCCAGCCAGGACGGGACTCATCTCGGGACTCAGAACCTCTCCGGCTTGATCAGCGCGAGGACGAGGTATCCCAGCAGGGCGGCGGCGACGAGCAGGCCGACGACGTTCTCGGCACTCACAGCTTCGCCACCCCCTTGGCGATGGACGCCACCAGCGCGAAGACCGCGACCGTGGTGACGACGAAGGCCACGTCGGCCATCGTGAACTCCCGGAAGAAGGAAGAGCGGATTCTCTGACGAGATGAGAGAACAGCCTCTTTCGGCCGTCTCCGTCGCTGTTGACGCCGCCCTGACGCCCTTGACGCCGCTCTTGACGCATCCCCTACGCGATCCCCCCACGCGCGCCCCGTCGATCACGCGCCCGCGTCCGGCCCCCGCGCGCGCGACGGCGAAGGCCGCCGGGGCGCGCAGGCGGGCGGCCGGGCCGCGGCGGCCCCCGACGTCGCCCCCCACCTCCAGCCATTGCAACATGGCGTTGCATTCAACATCGCCCCATTGCATCAATTTCCCGCTGCTGACCTGGATTTACAGGTCAGAGTGATTGACGGTTTCCTGAACGCAACGTAGCTTTCGGTTGTCGCTGAACACTCCATAACGCGAGATCGTCATCACGCGAGATGAGGAAAAGCCGTGAGCGAATCCCTTCACACCGTCACGACGCTGCCGACAGAGCGCCGGCCCGGCTGTCCCTTCGACCCTCCCGCGGAGCTGCTCGACGCCCGCCGGCACGGCCCCATCAGCCGCTACACCCACCCCGGCGGGAAGCCTGGCTGGATGATCACCGGGTACGACCTGGTCCGGTCGGTCCTGGCCGACCCGAGGTTCAGCTCGCGCAAGGACCTCATGAACGTCGTCGACTTCGAGCTCCCGCCCGCGCCGCCCGGCGAGTTCCTCCTCATGGACGACCCGGAGCACAGCCGCTACCGCAAGCCCCTGGTGGGCAGGTTCACCGTGCGGCGGATGCGGATGCTCACCGAGCGGATCGAGCAGATCACCGCCGAGTGCCTGGACGCCATGGAGGCGGCCGGTCCCCCGACCGACCTGGTGACCGCCTTCGCCAAGCCCATCCCCACCATCGTCATCTGCGAGATCCTGGGCGTCCCCTACGAGGACCGGGCGTCCTTCCAGGAGCAGATCGACGCCTTCATGGGCGGGGAGGTCAGCGACGAGGAGCTGATCGCGGCCTACACCGCGACCCAGGAGTACCTCGCGCGGCTGGTGGCCGACAAGCGCGCCCGTCCCACCGACGACGTCCTCAGCGAACTCACCGACAGCGACCTGACCGACGAGGAGCTCAAGGGCGTCAGCCTGATCCTCCTGGCGGCCGGCTTCGACACCACCGCGAACATGCTGTCCCTCGGCACCTACGCCCTCCTGCGGAACCCGGAGCAGCTCGCCGCGCTGCGCGCCGACCCCGCGCTCACCGACGGGGCCGTGGAGGAGCTGCTGCGCTACCTCAGCGTCGCCAAGACCTTCCACCGGACGGCGCTGGAGGACGTCGAGCTGGGCGGGCAGACCATCGAGGCCGGTACGACCGTCGTCCTGTCGTACCACACCGCCAACCGCGACCCCGAGCGCTTCGCCGACCCGCACACCCTCGACCTGAGCCGGCAGGCCGCCGGGCACCTGGCCTTCAGCCACGGCATCCACCAGTGCCTCGGCCAGCAGCTGGCCCGCGTCGAGATGCGGGTCGCCTTCCGCGCCCTCCTCGACCGCTTCCCCAGCCTCCGTCTGGCCGTGCCGGACGAGGAGGTCGCCCTGCGCCCGGAGAGCGCGGACATCTTCGGGGTGAAGAGCCTCCCGGTCACCTGGGACGCGAAGTGAGCGCGCCCCGTCTGACCACCGACCGGGACCGCTGCATCGGCGCCGGGATGTGCGCGATGACCGCCCCCGAGGTCTTCGACCAGGACCCCGAGGACGGCCTCGTCGTCCTGCTGGACCCCGAGCCGCCCGCCGCCCACCGCGCCGCCGCGCGCATGGCCGTCGGCGTCTGCCCCTCGGGGGCGATCGCCCTCCGCGAACCGGGCACCGGCCCCGCCTAGGGCCCGTCCGACCGCCCGTCCGCCGGGGCCGGCGGGTCCACGCGGATCAGCCGGTACCGGCCCTCCCACCGCCGGTCCCGTCCGCGCCGTGCGGCCCGGCGGCGCCGCCGGGCCCGGGCCCCCTCCTCGCGGGCCGTGTCCATCCACGCGGCGAAGGCCGGGTCGCGGCGGCGGCGCGCGTACACCGTGGCCGTGGAGACGCCCACCCGGGCCGAGGCGCCGGTGACCGTGTCGCCCTCGGCCAGGCAGCGCAGGAACAGCCGGGTCCGGGCGGGTGTCATCTTCGCCCGCGGCGGGGCGCCGCGGGCCTCGGCCAGGGCGACGGCGGCGTCGAGCGCGGCGCGGAACGGGGCGTCCTTGCTCCGCCAGAAGCCGAGGGAGCTCTCGGGGACGTCCACCGCCCGCGCCGCCGCCGCGGGGGTCATGCCGAGGGCGACGCACCGGAGCACCTCGGCGCGCTGCCGCGTGGCCTCCGCCTCCCGGGAGTACGGGTCGCGCCCCGTGAGGGCGACCGCCAGGGCTCCGTCCCCGACGGCCGCGGCCTCCAGGGCCTCCGGCGCGAGCCCGGACCGGGCGGCCGCCTCCTCGGGGTCGTACCCCGCCCGCAGGCATGCGATGACCCGGTCGCGCACGCGCGGCGGGAGCTCGCTCATCGGGCGTGCGGGGGTGTCCGCCCGGGCGCGTCGAAGCTGGTGAAGGCGCTTCTCCTCGGCAGGCGGTAGGTCTCCCGTCCCGTGACGGCGTTCAGGATGGTGGCGTTGCGCACGGCGCCGATGTCGAGGTTCGGGGTCGAGACGCCGTAGGCGTGGAGTTCGGCGTTGGCCACGAAGATCCGTCCGGTCACGCTCTCGTCGAGTTCGACGGAGTGGTCGGCGCGGACCACGGGCCGACCCCCGGCGTCGCGCCGGATCAGCTTCTCCACCGGGGTCAGGAAGGCCGGCGGGCGGGCGCGGTAGCCGGTCGCCGCGACCACGAGGTCGGTGACGTGGTCGAAGGTCTCGCCGGTGTCCAGGTGGCGGCAGCCGAGCACGGTCCGTCCGCCGGCGTCGACGGCGGCGCTCTCCACGGCGGTGCCGAAGCGGAGTTCGACGTCGCGGAGGCCGGGTTCGAGCTGGCGGCGGTAGAGCAGTTCGTGGATCTCCTCCAGGGTGTCCGTGGAGATGCCCTTGTAGAACTGCCACTGTTCGCCGACCAGTCGGTCCCGTACGTCCTCGGGGAGCGAGTGGAAGTACCGCATGTACGCGGGGGTCGTCAGCTCCAGGTTCATCTTGGTGTAGTCGAGCGGGGCCCAGGAACCGGTGCGGGTGAGCCAGCCGACCGCGGGGCCGCCGTCGAGGTTGCGGGTCAGCAGGTCGACGGCGACCTCGGCGCCCGACTGGCCGGATCCGACCACGGTGACCCGCTCCGCCCGGTCGACGTCGCCGGTGCGGTAGAGGTAGTCGGCGGTGTGGAGGACCCGGTCGCCGGGCAGTCCCGCGAGCGCGTCGGGGAGGTGCGGCGCGGTGCCGATGCCGATGACGAGGTGGCGGGCCCGCAGCCGTACGGGGGTGCCGTCGCCACGGACCGCGCGGACGGCGAAGCGTTCCTCGTCCGCGTTCCAGTCGACCTCCTCGACCCGGTGCGAGAAGCGCAGGGACGGCAGCTTGGCGGCGGCCCAGCGCAGGTAGTCCTCGTACTCCCGGCGGGAGGGGAAGAAGTTCTCCCGGACGGTGAAGGCGTACAGCCGGTCCCGGTCGTGCAGGTACGCCAGGAACGACAGGGGGTGCCAGGGGGCGACCAGGGTGACGAGGTCGGCGAGGAAGTTCACCTGCATCGACGCGTCGCCGAACATCATGCCCCGGTGCCAGGTGAACTCGGGGCGCTCCTCCAGGACGACGAGGTCGAGGTCGTCGACGGTGGAGGCGAGGGCGGCGAGTCCCAGGTTGAAGGGGCCGCAGCCGATGGCGACCACGTCGTGCGCGGTGGTGGTGTCGCTCATCGGGGCAGGTCCCCTTCCGTACGCGGGTGGATCATGAGGGCGGCGGTCTTGTCGGGGAACGCGACCGTGCCGGAGGGCCGGAAGCCGGCGGCTTCGAAGGCGCGCAGCGAGGGCGCGTTGTCCACGTCCGGTTCGGCGACGACGCGGACGCAGGCCGGGTCGGCGGCGAACAGCCCTTCGGCGAGGGCCCGCAGCAGGGTCCGGCCGAGGCCCTTGCCGGTCCGTGCCCGCTCGCCGATGGCGATGTGGACGCCGAGGTCGTGGGGCAGTCGGGGGTAGTGGTCGGCAAGCCGGTCGCGTAACACCCGGTAGACCTCGATGTAGGCGACCGGCAGGCCGTCGAGGTCGACGAGGACGGGCAGGATCGCGTCGCCGGCGAGGTGGCCGGCGATCTCCTCGTACCAGCGCTCGCGCGGCCAGGCCTGGTGCCAGAAGGCGTCGACGTGCGGGGACCGCATCCAGCCGTGCACGAGGTCCAGGTCGGCGCCCTCGGCGCGGGCGACGCGCGCGGACCAGCGGCCGTGGAGGACCGGGAGCGGCGGGCCGGGGACCGCGCCGTCGTCGGGCGTCTGCTCCGCCGTGGGGTTCGCCGTGGTCACGGGGCGGCCTCCTGCAGGGGGTTGGGGGCGTCGAGGTAGACGGACTGGGCGTCGAGGGGGGCGAGGACCTCGTCGATGCCGTGCAGCCGGGTGAGCAGGTTCCCCTTGCAGGGCAGGGTGTCGGCGGTGAGCCAGCGGCGGGCGAGCCGGTCGCCGTCGGGGCCGGCCCCGGCCAGGGCGGGGAGCGCCGCCCGCAGCCGGTCGGCGAGGACGGCGAGCAGCCGGCGCTCGTCGGCCAGGCCGTCGACGGCGAGGCAGCCGACGACGGAGAGGGCCTGGTTGCGCAGCAGGTAGTAGGAGAGCCGGTCGTCGACCAGGGCGTCGTCGACGACGGCGAGGGTGGAGGAGTCGGCGCCCGACTGCTTGAGGAGGCCGGGGAGGTGGGAGGCGGCCAGGTAGTAGCCCTGGTTGTCGCGGAAGGTGCCGCCGGTGACCCGGCCCCGCTCGTCGAGGCGGACGAGGGTGTTCTGCTGGTGGGCCTCCAGGCCGATGCCGGTGGCGGCGTACAGGTGCAGCATGGGGACGAGGACGTGGTCGGTGTAGTCGGCCGTCCACTGTTCGGCCGCGCCGGGGCCGAGGGCGGCGACGAGGTCGCCGAGCGCGCTGCGGCCGAGGCCGGGGCGGGGGGCGACGAGGCCCACGAGGCAGCGCAGGGAGGCGATGTCCCGGGGCACTTCGCGGACGGCGACGTCGAGGCCGGTGACGGCGGGGCCCTCGGGGCGGTCCGGTTCGTCGACGGCGATCCAGGCGGGGTCGCGGGTGAGGGCGAAGCCGGGGTGGGCGGCGAAGGTGCCGTCCGCGTATCCGGCGTCGAGGAGGCGGTTGATCTCCAGGCCGCGGCGCAGTTCGGTACGGGTGGACTCGCGGCGGGAGTTGGTGAGCCGCAGTCCGAGGGAGAGCTTGAGCATCACGTCGGCGTCGGGCCGGTAGACGGTGCGGACGCTGGACGTCGGCCACCAGGCGGGGCCGAGTTCGCCGAGCGGGGTGAGGGCGCCGGAGGCGACGAGGGCCTTGACGCGGGGGCGGTGCAGCAGGTCCCTGGCCTGCCAGGGGTGGGCGGGGACGAGGATCCGGCCGTCGTCGCGGCGCCGTCCGGCGAGGTCGGCGAGGAGGGCGACGGTGTCGCGGCCGGCCAGGGAGGGCGCGCCGTCGACGGCGTCGTGGGAGACGACCGAGGGGTCGGCGGCGAACCAGTGGAGGCGGAAGGAGCCGCGGAGTTCGGGCGAGTAGGCGGCGGTCTCGTGG
Source organism: Streptomyces sp. NPDC035033 (assembly GCF_040636735.1). Lineage (NCBI taxonomy): Bacteria > Bacillati > Actinomycetota > Actinomycetes > Kitasatosporales > Streptomycetaceae > Streptomyces > Streptomyces sp. NPDC035033. The sequence goes on from NZ_JBEZUZ010000030.1 coordinate 61,978, forward strand.
TCGGAGATGCCGTCGCGGCTCTTGGGCGCGGGGTGGTTCAAGTGGCCGAGCAGCAGGGCTTGTTCGGCTTCGAGGAAGCCGTCGACGCCGGGCGGCGGTTCGGGGCGGTCGCGGCGGTCGGCGATGAACGCGGCGACGCGGCGCACGGATTCGGCGGTGCGCTCCACCAGGTCGGCGACTTCTCCGGAGGGGACGCCGCCGGGGCGGCCGCCGCCGCGTACGGCGGCCTCGGTGGAGAGCAGGGCGACGGCCGTGACCGGGTCGGCGGTCTCGCCGAGCGGGCCGCCGGGGCCTTCGAGGCGGGTGGGGCCGAAGCGGTGCCAGCCGGTGGGCGAGCGGTGGGTGACCTCGGTGACGAGGGCCAGTCCCGCGGTGGGCAGGTCGACCCGGAGCGGGCCGGGGGTGACGGGCGTGCCGGTCTCGCGCAGCCAGCAGCGGAGCAGCGCCTCGACGTGGGCGTGCTCGGAGGCGCCGCGGGCGTCCCGTTCGTGCAGGGGGTCGGCCTGGGTGGTTGCCGCCGGGGTGGTGGTGCTCATGCGGCGTTCTCCTTGATGAGTCGTTCGCAGGTGCGGCCGGCGTCGAGGACGGCGTCCACGAGGCCGTCGATGTCGTCGGTGGTGGCGGTGGGGTTGAGCAGGGTGAACTTCAGGCACACCCGGCGCGGTGCGCCGGGGCCCGCGGTGGTGGCCTCGGTGCGGCCGATGAGGGCGGTTCCGGTCTCCAGGAGGTGCCGGCGCAGTGCGCCGTTGACGTCGTCGGCGGCGGCCGGGTCGGCGCTGCGGTAGCGGAAGACGACGGTGGTGAGTTCGGCCGGGGAGACCAGGTCGAGGTCGGGTTCGGCGGCGATGCGGCGTTCGGCGTGCCGGGCGAGGTCGTGGCAGGTGTCGATCAGCCGGCCCATGCCGGTGCGGCCGTACGCGAGGAGGGTGGCGGCGGCCTTCACGGCGTCCGGGCGGCGGGTGGTCTGGAGGCTGCGGCCGAGCAGCCCGTCGTAGCCGGCCTCGGAGTCGTCGGTGGGGTTGAGGTAGGCCACCTCGCGGTCGAGGGCGGTGAACGCGGTCGTGTCGGAGACGAGCAGCACGCTGGCGGCGGCGGGCTGCCAGCCGGTCTTGTGCAGGTCGAGCGTGATCGAGTCGGCCAGTTCCAGGCCGGCGAGACGGTCGGCGAGGCGCTCCGAGAAGAGCGCGCCGAAGCCGTAGGCGGCGTCGACGTGCATCCACACGCCGTGTCCCGCGGCGATCTCGGCGATCTGCGGGAGCGGGTCGACGGAGCCGAAGTCGGTGGTGCCGGCGGTGGCGACGACGGCGACCGGGGTCCGGTCGGGGCCGAGCGCGTCGAGGGCGGCGCGGAGGGCGTCGGGCCGCATGCGGCGCCGGTCGTCGACCGGTACGGGGTGCACGGCGGCTTCGCCGAGGCCGAGGACGGCGCAGGCCCGGTGGGTGGAGAAGTGGGCGAGTTCGGAGCAGAACACGACCGGTCCGGGCAGGGCGGCGACGCCGTGTTCGCGGGCGTCGGCGCCGCGCCGGTGGGCGGCGGCGTCCCGGGCGAGCAGCAGGCCCATCAGGTTGGAGAGGGAGCCGCCGGGGGTGAGGACGCCGTCGGCGCGCTCGCCGAGGCCGGCGAGCCGGGTCAGGACGTCGATGAGCCAGCGTTCGACGGCGAGGGCCGAGGGGCCGGAGTCGTACGTGTCGAGCGAGGCGTTGCCCGCGTTCGCGAGGACGTCGGCGGCGACGGCGACGGTCAGCGCGGGCGGCTGGAGGTGGGCGGCGGCCCGGGGGTGGGAGAGGTCGATGCCGTGCTCGACGAGGACGGCGGCGAGGAGGCCGAGGGCGGCCTCGGTGCCGAGGCCCTCGGTGGGCAGCTCGGCCGGGCCGAGCGCGCGGGAGGCGGCGGCGAGGACCTCGGCGGGGGTGCCGGCCGGGAGGGGGCCTTCGGGGCGCCGGGCGTGCGAGGCGGCGTCGACGGCGCCGGTCAGGGCGGTGAGGACGTCGGCGAGTCCGGTGCGGGAGCCGGCGAGCGGGGACGGGGCGGGGCCGGTCCGTGGGGGGCGGGTGCGGGTCAGGGGGGTCACGGCCGGTACTCCTCAGCCTTCGGCGAGCGGGTTGGGGTGCGTGCCGTTCGGGAACAGCGCGTGGCGCAGGGCGCGGTCGCCGTAGCGGGTGACGACGATGCGGTCGCGGTTGAGGCCGTACCGGGGGATCTCCGGGGTCAGCAGGTCGTACTCGGCGAACCTGCCGGCGAGTTCGGGGAAGCGCTTCTCGAACTGCTGCTGGAAGTCGAGGATCGTCTGCCGCACGAGCCGCCAGAAGGTCCGCTCCGGTACGCCGAGCTGTTCGGCGCAGAGCGGCGCGAGGTAGCGGAAGTGGCCGACGAAGACCTGGTCGACGACGTGCTGCTTGATGATCGAGGGGTGTTTGCGGGGCAGGACGTGGTCGTGTCCGTCGGGTTCGGGGCCGCGTTCGGGCACGTCGGTGAAGGAGACGCAGACGTCGTCGACGAAGTCCTTGAGGTAGAGGCGGACCGGCGTGTCGGCGGCGTCGTAGCCGATGAGGGTGTTCTGGCCGTGCGGGTTGAAGGTGATGCCGTAGCGGTAGAGCACGTGCATGACCGGCACGAGGAGGGTGTCGAAGAGGCGGCGCAGCCAGTCCTGCGGGTCGAGGCCGGAGGCGCGGACGAGTTCGGCGACGAAGGCGTCGCCGGCGCTGTCGACGTGCAGGAGCGAGGCGAAGGTGCGGACGCGCTCGTCCGGGTCCTTGCGCGCGGAGACCGAGTCGCGCCATATGCAGCCGAGGGTCTCCAGGTGCTGGTAGGGCGCCTGGTCGAGGGTGGAGAGGTAGGGGTGGCGCACGGTCACGGAGGCGACCTCGCCGAGGAAGACGGTGCGGGTCTCGTCGGTGAGGAACGGGTCGCGCTCGACGAGGCCGCGCAGCCACTGGGTGACGACGGGGGCGCCCATGGTGCAGTGCGGCGGGATGCCGCGCCAGACCAGGGTGTTGAGGATCTTCAGGGGGAGTTTGACGTCGTACCGTTCGGGCGCGGTGACGTTGGCCATGGTGCGGATGGACTGGCCGGGCAGGTACGCGTCGGGGCTGTCGCCGAGCGGGATGATGCGGCGCTGCGCGATGTCGGCGGCGTGCAGGGTCTGGACGGCGTGGTCCCACTGCCAGGGGTGCACGGGCATCCACACGTAGCCCTGGGGGTCGACGCCGGCCTGTTCCAGGACCGCGGTGAAGCGGGTGCGGGTCTCCTCGTCCAACTCGCCTGACAGGATGCCGTTCTCGGACAGGTCGGAGGTGCCGCGGAATTCGGCGAGGCCGCGGTGGACGGCCACCCACAGGAGCTTCAGCGCCTGGGCCGACTCGGGGGCGTACCGCCGCACGTCGGTGGCGGAGAAGCCGATCCGGCCCTTGTTGGCGACCAGGAGGTTGTGCCCGGTCATGCGGCACTCCAGCTCCGAGTGGCCCAGCGCGCGCAGTTCGGCGACCGGCTCGCCGCCGTGCGTGAGGCGGGCGGCGTCGACGGCGAGGGTGGCGGAGAGCTCGGTGAAGTAGGTGGCGACGGTGGACGGGTCGCTGTCGATCGTGGAGGCCGCCTCCATCAGGAACAGCAGGGCGTCCCAGGCGGGTTGGGCGATCGTGTTGCCGAGCATGCTGGTGGCGGTGCGGGTGATCGAGTCGGGGTCGACGCGCAGCCAGCCGAAGGCGCCGGGTTCGGCGCGGAAGGCGTAGGTCGTGCCGCTGTCGAGGTCGATCCGGTAGCCGCCGTCCCCGGTGCCGGTCGCCTTGAGCATGTCTTCGAAGCACCACTCGCCCAGGGCTTTGGCGAGCAGGCGACGGTTGGCCTCCCGCCAGGCCGCGGGATCCACGTCGGGCAGGACGGGCACGGGATGGTCGGTCGGGATCATCAGGCGGCTCCGGATTCTGTCTGGATTCGGTGCGCTCGGACGCCTGGACGCCCAAGCGGGCGCTACATTAGGTTAGCCTTACCTTATGAGCAAGGACAACTTCCGGACATAGAAGGCCAGTTGCTCACTGGTGTAGCCGAAAACCGGCGCACCGCCGGCCCGCTCCCCGACCGCACACGGAGGTGTTCAGCGGTGCCCTCCCGACGGCACAGCCCCCGATGGACGTTCGCGCTCGTCAGCGCCGGCGGCGTCATGATGACCCTGGACGTGACCGTCGTGAACGTCGCGCTCCCGGACATCGCCCGCGATCTGGAATCCGGCCTCGGCCGGGTGCAATGGACCGTCTCGGCGTACTCGCTGGCCTTCGGAGCGCTCCTGCTCACCGCCGGCGCGCTCTCCGACCGGCTCGGCCGGCGGGCCGTGTTCATGGCCGGAATGGTTCTGTTCACCCTCGCGTCGGCCGCCTGCGGTCTCGCGCCGGACGCCGGCACCCTCATCGCCGCCCGGGCCGCCCAAGGACTCGGCGGCGCCATGGTGTTCGCGCCGACCCTCGCGCTGATCGCCGCCGCGTACGAGGGGGCCCGCCGCCAGGCGGCGATCGCCTCGTACGCCCTCGTGGCCTCCGCCGCCGGCGCGCTCGGGCCCATCGTCGGCGGCGTGTTCGTCGAGACGCTGGGCTGGCGCTGGATCTTCCTGGTCAACGTGCCCATCGGCGTCCTCGTCGTGGCCGGCGCGCTGACCCGCATGCCCGAGTCGGCGGCGCCCGGGGACCCGGGCCGGCGGGTCGACGTGCCGGGGGCGGTCCTCGCGGTCGGCTTCCTCCTCGCGCTGCACTATCCGCTGGTCACCGGCCCCGAAGCCGGCTGGACGGCACCGGAGGTGCTGGGCTCCGCGGCCGCCTGCGCGGTGCTCGCCGTGGCCCTGGTGATCGGGCAGCGGCGCGGGGGCGGGCTCATCGACATCTCGCTGCTGCGGATCCGGGCCCTCTCGGGCGCCGCGGCGCTCGGCTTCCTCGCCCGGCTGTCCAGCCTGGGCGTGCTCGCCTTCCTCACCCTGTGGCTGCAGAGCACGCACGCGTACTCCCCGCTCCGAACGGGTCTGCTCCTGCTGCCCCTGACGGGCAGTCTGCTGGTCGCGGGCCTGTTCGTGAACCGACTGCAGCAGGCGTACGCGCCCGATGTCCTGGTGGCCGGGGGCTTCGCCGCGCAGGGGTTCGGGCTCCTCGCCCTGGCCGCGGCCGGGGCGGGCGCGGGCGGCGCGGCCATGGTCACCGGTCTGGTGCTGCTCGGCGTCGGCGGGGCCGTCATCTTCCCGCCGCTGATGGGCGTGGCGGTGGGCACGGTGCCCGCCGAGCGGGCCGGGATGGCGTCCGGCCTCACGAACGCCTGCTACCCGCTCGGCACCGCGACCGGGGTGGCCGTCTTCGGCGCCGTGTTCTCCGTCCGCCTGGACGGCGGCCTCGGCACCGGCCCCGCGGGGGCCGCGCCGCTGCGGGAGGCCGTGGAGACCGGACGGTTCGACCTCCTCGCCCCGGCCCTGCGCCCGCTGGCCCGCTCGGCCTTCTCCGGCGCCTTCACCGCCGTCTGCCTGGCCGCCGCCCTCGTCTGCCTCCTGGGCGTGGTCGCCGCCCGCACCCTCAGGCCCGTACCGGCCCCCGCCGACGCCCGCGCGAAGCGCCCGCGGGCCCGCGCGCCGCAGCCCTCCTGACGTACGGGCCCGTGCGCGGCGGCCCTCCCGGCCGGCCGTACGGGCCCGCCCGGCGCGCGGTCGCCGGGCGGGCCCCCGCGCCTCAGACGTCGCGGCTCCTGCGCAGGAGCCAGACCAGGTACGGGGTGCCGACCAGGGCGGTGACGATGCCCACCGGGATCTCCGTCGGGGCGAGCAGCCAGCGGCCCAGGGCGTCGGAGGAGACGACCAGGACGGCGCCGAGGACGGCGGCCATCGGCACCATCCGCGCGGTGCCGTTGCCGACGATCCGGCGGGCCAGGTGGGGTGCGACGAGGCCGACGAAGCCGACGGCGCCGACGGCCGCCGCCGTGCCCGCGGCGAGGACCGCGCCCGCGCCGAGGACGAGCAGCCGGGCCCGGCCGAGGTCGAGCCCGAGGGCGCGCGGCAGCTCCTCGCCGAGGGAGAGGAGGTTCACCGGACGGGCGGCGGCCACGAGCAGCACGGCCACCAGGGCGGGCAGGGCCAGCCAGCCCAGGGCCGCGAAGTCCCGGCCGTACGTGCTGCCGGCGAGCCAGCCGAGGGCGGCCGAGAGGTTCATCTGCGCGCCCACCACCATGATGTTGACCAGCGCCATCGAGGTGGCGGCCGCGCCGATGCCGACGAGGACCACCCGGGTCGGGTCGATGCCGCTCCGGCCGCCGCCGCGGGTGCCGCGCGCCACGAGGACCACCAGGACCAGCATCAGGACGCCGCCGACCCCGGCCGCGGCGGGCAGGGCGACGAGCGGCGCCGACGGGACGAGCAGGATGACCGTGATGGCGCCGAGGGAGGCCCCGCCGGTCACGCCGACGAGTCCCGGTTCGGCCAGCGGGTTGCGTACGACCGCCTGCACGGCCGCTCCGGCGACGGCCAGGCACGCGCCGGCGAGGGCGGCGACCAGGATGCGCGGCAGCCGGAAGGAGACCACGGCCTCGGTGATCTGCTCGGCGGAGCCGGTCAGCCAGGCCCCGAGCTGGCTCCAGCCGACGGGGACGTCGCCGACGCGCAGCGACACGGCCATCGCGGCGGCCAGGGCCAGCAGGCCGCCGCCGAGCGCGACGGCGTAGCCGGGCGCGCGGCGCCGGTCGGAGACCACCACGGCGGCGCCGGTGTCGGCGTCGCCGGTGCTGACCCGGCGGGCCAGGGCCATGAAGACCGGTCCGCCGATGAGCGCGGTGACCACGCCGACCGGGATCTCGGCGGGCTGGGTCGCGGACGGCGTCACGATCAGCTGGGCGGCCGCGTCGGCGCCGAGGACGAGGGCGGAGGCGAGCAGGGCCGCCATCGGGATCAGCAGGGCGTGCCGGCGCATGCCCAGCTGCCGGACGATGACGGGGCCGATGAGGCCGACGAAGCCGATCGGGCCCGCGAGCGAGACGGCGGACGCGGACAGCAGGACGGCGAGGAGGAAGGCGGCGGGCCGGATCCGTTCCACCCGGACGCCCATCGCCTGCGCGGTCTCGTCGCCGAGCGCGAGCAGGTCCAGCGGGCGGGCCAGGAACGGGGCGGCCAGCGCGCCGGCGAGGACGACGGCGCCGAGGGTGAGCGGCCGTTCCAGGCCGGACTGGAGCAGGGTGCCGTTGCCCCAGAAGAACAGGCCGCGGGTGGCCTGCACGTCGAGCATCTGCAGGAACTCCGCGGCCGAGGTGGCGGCCAGGGCGACGGTCGCCCCGGCGAGCAGCACCCGGCCGGGCGTCAGCACTCCCCCGCTGGTGAGCAGGTAGACCAGGCCGACCGCGAGCAGCCCGCCGAGGAACGCCGCCCCGCCGGCGGGCACCGGGCCGAGGCTCACGCCCGTGAAGGCCACGAGGACCACGGCGAAGTACGCTCCGGCGTTCACGCCGAGCGTGTCGGGCGCCGCCAGCGGGTTGCGGGTGGCGCCCTGGACGAGCGCGCCCGAGACACCGAGCGCGACGCCGACGACGAGGCCGGTCAGGGTGCGCGGCAGGCGGCTGCCCACGAGCACGTCCCGGGTGCGGTCGTCGCCGTCGCCGAGGAGCAGGGCGAGGATGTCGCCGATGCCGACGCCGGACACGCCGAGGCCGAGGTGGACCACCACGACCGCGGCGAGGGCGAGGGACAGGCCGCCGCCCACGAGCAGGGCTCGTG
>NZ_JBEZUZ010000031.1:0-68485 GCF_040636735.1 Streptomyces sp. NPDC035033
ACGCCGCCGAACTGGCCCGCCAGACCGCCCGCCACCTGGGCGGCGCCCTGCGCGAACCCGTCACCGTCGGCGCCTCCGCGCCCGTACCGGACCCGCTCGACCACCCCGACCGGGTGGCGGGCGCGTACCGGGAGGCCCGCCGGTGCCTCGACGCGCTCCGGCTGCTGCACCGCGCGGGCGAGGGCGCGGCGGCCGAGGACCTCGGCTTCCTGGGCCTGCTGCTCGCCGACGGGCGGGACATCGGCGGCTTCGTGGACCGCACGATCGGCCAGGTCGTCGCCTACGACGCGCGCCGCGGCACCGAACTGGTGCGCACCCTCGACGCCTACTTCGCCAGCGGCATGAGCCCGGCCCGCACCAAGGACGACCTCCACGTCCACGTCAACACGGTCGCCCAGCGCCTCGAACGCGTCGGCCGGCTCCTCGGCCCGGACTGGCAGTCCCCCTCCCGCGCCCTGGAGATACAACTGGCGCTCCGCCTGCACGCCCTGTCGCCGGCGGTCACCCGCGACTGACCCCGGCGGGGGAGCACGGGGCCCCGCGCCCCTCCCGGGACGCGGGGCCGGAACGCGGCGCTCCGGCACGTCACCTCCCCTGCCCGGCAGGGGAGTTCGCCCGGAAGGACCCTGACCGCTGGGCGGAATGAGATGGTTGAGGGTGAAAACGTCTCGGGGTCGCAGCGGTCCTTCGGCGCGAACTCCCCGGGCGGCGCGGAGGATCCGCCCGCCGGCGGTGACCACCCGCGCGGAGAGCGGGTTCCGGGCGGACGGCCCGTACGTCCGCTCCGGCCGGCCGGATCCGCTGCCGGGCGTTTCAGGCCCGCGACCCCGGTGTTGGACGCCCGGCCGCCCGTCACGGCCGGGAAGAGGGGCGCGCCGGGAGCTCCCGCCCCGGCGTCCTCACGCGGCCCGGACCTCCTCCGCCGCGCCCTTCGACAGACGGACCCGGACGAGCGCGGCGGCGAGCCGCGCCTGGTCCTCCGGGGCCACCAGTTCCCCGAGCCCGCGAGGCGTGTGCGGCAGGCCGAGCTCCTTCGCCGCCTCGCAGGCCCGCTCGTCGAAGAACGGGCGCAGCTCCGGCCAGACCGCCTGCGCCTCCCGGCAGAAGATGCCCGCGCCGACCGGGCCGATCCGGGGGACCTCCCGCAGCAGTCCGCGCAGCGCGTCCGTGTCGCCGCCGGCCTCCTCCCGCATCCGGCGGAGGTCGCCGCGCCAGCGGTCAAGCACCAGCCGCGCCCCGTCGCCGAGGGCCGTGGCGGTGCTCTCGTCGTACCGCACGTAATGGGCCCGGCCCAGGGCGTCCACCCGGTCCTGCCAGGCGGAGCCGGCCATCGCGCGGGGGGTCCGGAACCCCGCCCGGAACAGCTCCCGCGCGGCCGCGGTGGCCGTGCCGGCCCCGATCCGGATCGAGCAGAGCACCGTGAGCACCAGCAGCCGGTACAGCGGCGCGGGCTCGTCGCGCAGCGTGATGCCGGCCTCCCGCGCGTACGTCCGCCCGTAGGCGGACAGGAGCCTGGACGTGATCGCGTCGACCGTCATCGTCCGGTCACCTCGCCTCCGTACCGGCACCTCGTCTCCGTACCGGCCGCTTTGTCCTCGTACGCCCCGGCCCCCGTACGCCCCCGTCACGGCGGCTGCCCCGTCTCCCCGCCGTCACACCGCACGTGTCGCCCGGGCCCCGCGGGGTAGACGAGGGAGCCGAGAGGAGGGACGGCCGTGCCCGGACCGGCTTCACCGGGCGGGCGGCCGCCCCGCCCCGCCCCCCTGGGCCTGCGCGACGGCGAACGGCCCACCGACGTCACCCGCGAGCGAGGCACGCCATGACCACCACCGCCATCCGCGCGAGCGGCCGGACCGTCGAGATCAAACGGGCCGGGAAGGAACTCTTCCCCGACGACGGCATCACCAAGGCCGACCTCGCCGACCACTACCGCCGGGTCGGCCCGCGCATCCTGCCGCACCTGCGCGGACGCCCGCTGATGCTGGAGCGCCACCCCGACGGCGTCGGCGGCGGCCGCTTCATGCAGAAGGACGTCCCCGGCCACTTCCCGGACTGGGTCCACCGCTGCGAGCTGCCCAAGGCGGGCGGCACCGTCACCTACCCGGTCTGCGACGACCTGGCCACCCTGCTCTACCTGGCCGGCCAGGCGTGCATCACCCCGCACCGCTGGCTCTCCAAGGCCGACCGGCCCGACCACCCCGACCGGCTGGTCTTCGACCTCGACCCGCCCGGCGACGACTTCGAACCGGTCCGGCGGGCCGCCGGGCGGCTGCGCGAGCTGCTCGACGAGCTCGCCCTGCCCGCCGCGCTGATGACCACCGGCTCCCGCGGCCTGCACGTCGTGGTCCCGCTCGACCGCCGTGCCCCGTTCGACGACGTCCGCGCGTTCGCCCACGACGTGGCCGAGGTGCTCGCCGGCCGGTATCCGGAGGAGCTCACCACCGCCCCGCGCAAGCAGGCCCGCGGGGGACGGCTCTACCTCGACGTCCAGCGCAACGGCTACGGTCAGACCGCCGTCCCGCCCTACGCCGTCCGCGCCCTGCCCGGCGCCCCGGTCGCCGTGCCGCTGAGCTGGAGCGAACTGGACGCCCCCGACCTCACCGGCCGGCGCTGGACGCTCGCCACCGTCGGCGAACGCCTGGAGGAGGACGACCCCTGGAAGGAGGAGCCGGGGCGCGGCCGTTCCCTGAACCCTGCCCGGGGGCGGCTGGCGAAGCTCTGAGGACCGCCCGGCCCGCCGGGGCGGATCAGGGGCGGTGCGCCGCGGGCCGGAGGGAGAGGTGGCCGCGCAGGAGCGCGCAGACGCGGGCGCGCTCGGAGTCCAGGAAGAAGTGACCGCCGGGCAGTTCGTGGAACGCGAAGCCGCGGGGGGCGAGCCGGGACCAGGCGGCGACCTCCGCGACCGGGACGTACGGGTCGTCGGCGCCGGCGAGGGCCACCACCGGGCAGTCGAGGAGGGGTTCGTCGTCCCGCCGGTACGTCTCGATGGCCCGGTAGTCGGCCCGGATGACGGGGAGCAGGACGTCGAGCAGTTCGCGGTGGGCGAGGATGGCCGGGTCCGTCGCGCCCAGGCGCCCCAGCTCCGCGGCCAGCCGGCCGTCGGAGAGGGAGTGGACGCCGCGGTCCCGCGGTGCCGAGGGGGTGCTCTGCCCGGAGACGAAGAGGTGGCGCGGCCGGTGCCCCCGGGCCTGGAGCCGGAGAGCCACCTCGTAGGCCACGGCGGCGCCCATGCTGTGGCCGAAGAAGGACAGCGGCTCGTCCAGGAGCGGACGCACCGCGTCCGCCGCCCGGTCGGCCAGTTCGCCGACGGTGTCGGCGGGCCGTTCCCGGAAGCGGTCCTGCCGGCCCGGGTACTGGACGGCGAGGACGTCGACGTCCGGGGCGAGCGCCGCCGCCATCGGACGGTAGTAGCCGGCGGCGCCCCCGGCGTGGGGGAAGCACAGGAGCCGCACGGACGCGGCCGGCGCGAGACCGAAACCGCGGATCCAGGGATCGACCGGAAACATCACGTGTCCTCCGAGGTTCTTCGGGCCCGGGCGGGCGCCGCATGGCGGTGCTCTCGTCCCGCGCGTGCGGTACACCCCCTCCCCGCCGTCCGGGCGGGCGGGACCGCCGGGCCGCTCGACACCGCGGCGCCGTGCGGCCGGAGCGGGCCCGGGCGCGGGAACGGGCCACGCAAGACTGCCCGCCGGGCGGCGCGGAGCGCACCCGTGCGCGGCCGGTCCCCGCCCCGGCCGGCCGCGGGACGGACCGGGAAAGCCCCCGTGTCCCGCCGGCGGGACACCCCCGTATTTCCGCCCGGCGCCCCGGAGAAGCGGGCGGACATTCCTTTCTTGGTCCTCCTTTCCGGCCGTCGATATGGTTTTGCGAGCCAATCGGTCGGTGTGGAAAAAGTCGGCTGACGCCTGCGTCCATTTCTTGATGGTGCCGTCGGAGGGAAATCGACAGTAATGTCAATCGATGTGTTGGCAGTCGACGTCGGGAAAGCCCTCGACAGCGTCGACGAATGGCTGGACTCCTATGTCACCCAGCCCCACGAGCAGATCGGCCGGTCCGGCGCGGTGTGTCCGTTCGTGGCCCCCGCCCGGCGGGCCGGCGCGGTCGAGACGGTCGTGCGGCTGGTCGGCCCCGCCGCCGGCGTCCGGCTGCTCACCGAGGTCATCCGCTGCGGGCTCGACGAGTTCGAGCGGTCCGGCCGGCGGACGTCGAACCCGGCCCTGCGCTCGCTGCTCGTCGTGCTGCCGGACCTGCGGCCCGAGGCCTACGCGCTGCTGGACGAGGCACACGCGCGGGTCAAGAGCGAGAGCGTGGAACGCGGCCTGATGATCGGCCAGTTCCACCCGGACTGCGACGAACCCGCGGCCCGCAACCCGGCCTTCAAGGTCAGCCGGTCCCCGGTGCCGCTGGTCGCGGTCAGGGCGATGGCGGTGCACGACATCCTCTTCCTCGGCGAACGGGCGGACTGGTTCGCCCAGTACCACCGCCGGTTCGGCGAGCGGTACCGCTCCCGGCCGGCCGGCATCGGCCCGCTGCTCACCACGCTGTACCACAAGGCCCTGGCCCTGCACGGCCCCGGAGGGACGGCATGAGCGCCGCGCGGGACGGGCGGGACGGCGCGGCGGCGCGCTGTCCCTACGGCGGCGCGGCGGACGCGCCCCCGACGGCCTACGCCGAGTACGCGGAGATGGACGCCCTGCTGGCGCTCCAGCGCCCGCGCACGACGGCGGCCACCGAGCCCGGCTTCATCATCATGAGCCAGGTCATGGAGCTCCTCTTCAAGCTGCTGCACGCCGAGTTCACGGAGGCCCGCGACCGGCTGGCCGACGACGACGTGGACGCCGCCCTGTGGGTGCTGCGCCGGGCCGGCCGGGTGCAGGCGACGGCGCTGTCGTCGTGGGACTTCTTCAGCGCGATGACGCCGGGCGAGTTCGCCGAGTTCCGCGACGTCCTGGGCACGGCCTCGGGGTTCCAGTCCGCCTCCTACCGGCGGCTGGAGTTCCTCCTCGGGAACAAGGACCCGCGGATGGTCGGGCCGCACCGCGGCGCGTCGAGCCAGGAGGCGGTGGCCCGGCAGCTGCGCGAACCGAGCCTGTACGACGCCGTGCTGGCCCTGCTGCGCCGGCGCGGCCTGCCCGTCGCGGACGCCGTGCTCACGCGCCCGCGCGAGGAGCCGTACGCACCCCACGACAGCGTCGAGCGGGCGTGGCGTGCGGTGTACGACGACGGCGCCCGGTACGGCTCGCTGTTCCTCCTCGGGGAGGCGCTGACCGACGTCGCCGACTCCTTCGCCCGCTGGCGCTACACGCACCTGACGGTGGTGCAGCGCGTGCTCGGGGGCAAGCCCGGCACGGGCGGCACCGACGGCGTGGCGTGGCTGGAGGGCATCGCCGGCCACCGCTTCTTCCCCGAACTGTGGTCCGTGCGCTCGCTCCTGTAGGGCCGGGCCGCCCCGCCGCCATCCACCGATCACCCACCCACGAGGGAGCCCACCATGGCCCAAGCCGGTCCCGTGGACCACGAAGACCTGACCCGGATCCTCTTCGGCGCCTCCGCCTTCCACCTGCTGCACGCCGGGTGCGAGCTGGGCCTGTTCACCCGGCTGTCCGAGGAGGGCCCGCTGACCGCGGAGCAGGTGTGCGCCGCCCTGAAGCTGGAGCCGAGGGCGGCGCAGATCCTGCTGCTGGGCACCACCTCGCTCGGCCTGACCGTCCGCCGCAACCGCCGCTACCGGAACGCCGACCTGATCGACTCGATGTTCTCCGACGGGACGTGGAGCATCATCGAGGACATCGTGCAGTTCGAGGAGCGGATCACCATGCCGGCCGCCGCCGACCTGGTGGAGTCGCTGCGGCAGAACACCAACGTCGGCCTGCGCAGCATCCCCGGCGAGGGCGACGACCTGTACCACCGGCTGGCGTCCCGGCCGGAGCTGGAGGCGCTCTTCTACCGCTGCATGCGCTCGTGGTCGCGGCTGTCCAACCCGATCCTGGTGGACCGGGCCGACCTGGCCGGGGTGGAGCGGGTGCTGGACGTCGGCGGCGGCGACGGGGTGAACGCGATCGCGCTGGCCGAGGCGAACCCGGGGACGTCCTTCACGGTGGTCGACATGCCCGGGGCCCTCGACATCGCCGGGCGCAGGATCGCCGAACGCGGGCTGGAGGACCGCATCTCGGTGCGGGCGGGCGACATCTTCGCCGACGACTTCCCGGCGGGCCACGACTGCGTGCTCTTCGCCAACCAGCTCGTCATCTGGTCGCCCGAGCAGAACGCGGCCCTGCTGCGCAAGGCGTTCGACTGCCTGCCGCCGGGCGGACAGGTGCTCGTCTTCAACGCCTTCTCCGACGACACCGGGGACGGGCCGCTGTACGCAGCGCTCGACAACGTCTACTTCGCCACGCTGCCCGCGCCGGACAGCACCCTCTACCACTGGGGACAGTACGAGGAGTGGCTGCGCGCCGCCGGGTTCCAGCGGGTCGAGCGGCTGCCGGGCGGGACGTGGACGCCGCACGGCGTGCTGCGCGCCTGGAAGTAGCGGCGGCCGAGGGGGCGGGTGAGGCGGACGGGGTCCGCCTCACCCGCCCCCTCGGCGTCACCCCGGAAGACTGGCCAGCGCCGCCTCGTCGAGGGCCCGGAGCACCCACTGCTCGAACTTGTCGCCGGAGAGCTCGGCGGCCTTGCGCCACCGCTGCACCCGCTCGGCCGGGGCGCTGAGCTTCGGCAGGTAGTCCTTCGGCGGTTCCCCTCCGCCTTCGCCCTGCCGGTGGGAACGGATGTTGCGCCGCAGCTCGTTGCGCGACCAGTTGAACTCCTCCGCCAGGTCGAGCCACTTGTCCTGCTCGCCGGGGGGCAGGGAGCTCACTTCGGCGTGGTGCTGGAAGCTCAGGGTCTCGCGGCGCCGGCCCAGCTCGAACTTGCGGGCCACCCAGGCGTAGTTGCGCAGCGTCTGGTAGTCCAGGCCGCAGGCCTCGATCGCCCGCAGGTACCGGTCCGAGAACTCCTCCTGTCCGTACACCAGCCAGTCGCCGAGGCACCAGGACGAGGAGTCGACGATGCGGGAGATCTGCGAACCGACGTTCTGCCAGCGTTCGAAGGTGAGGGCCTCGGGGATCCTCAGCCCGACGCGCGTCGTGAGGATCTCCTTGCCCGGTCGCCCTCCATCGTTCCTCCGAAGGGGCGCGCTGGTGCGCGGGCGGCTCCGCTGAGTGGGGTCGACGGAGTGCTGCATACGAACCTCTCTTCCGGCGTTGGTCATGCCTCTGGGGTCCAGAAGCCGCGTGGTTGAGGTGGTTCCGGTGACGGACGCGACGAAGCGCCGACGGGGCGCCGGGCGGTGACCGCGGTCGTGCGCCGGAGCGGCCGGGCGCCGGGAACGGCGCCGGACGCGGACGGGTGGTTCTTCGTGGGGGGCGGGGGGAGGGGAGGGGGCGGGGGGTGGGCGGAGGCGGCTGGCCGGGAAAGGGCCGCTAAAGGCCGAGGTTTCTTCGGGGGGCCTGATTTCCCGCGGTTCTCGACGTCAAAGGAAACACCCCCATGAAGTTCCGGCGAGGCGAAAAGGGGCCGGTGAATCGCGTCGCCCCCGCGGCCGGTGACGATGCGGAGCGGCTATGCCACGCACATATTATCGGATCATTCTCGAAGACGGGTGCGAGCGTAGCAAGGAATCCCGTTCTTCCGTACGGGGCGTTGATCGGTTGGCCTGATAGCGATCCGCGCTCTTGACGGGGCGGCGGACGTGCGACCGGGACGCGCCGGCGGGCGGCGCGTCCCGGTCGGGGAGCGGAGGGTCAGGAGGTCTGGGCCTGCGCCTCCGCCAGGCGCTCCTGCGCCTCGGCGAGGTCCTCCGGGGTGGGGGCGTCGTCCTGGGTGAGCTTCAGGCGCCAGCAACCGGAGAACTCGATCCGGCTCTTGGGCATGGACCGGTCGTCCACCAGGTGCCGCCGCATCCGGCGCACCAGACCGGCCTCGCCGGCGATCCAGGCGAACCCCTCGCCCTCGGGCAGCGAGGCGGCGCGCAGCGCGTCGGCCAGCGCCTCGCTCTGCCCCGGCTCGGCCGCGCCGCGGTGCAGCCACGTCGTGGTCAGATCGGCCGCGGTGCGGAAGGGCTGCTCGTCGGCGGCCTCCTGGACCTCGGCGAGGACCAGCGCCCGCTTGCCGGCCGGCAGGCTCTCCAGGATGGTGGCCATCCCGGGGAGCGCGGTGTCGTCACCCGCCAGCAGCACCCAGTCGGCCTCCGCGAGCGAGGCGGACAGCGGCTTGGGGCGCGCGAAGTAGGCGCTGGGCCCGAAGACGCCCAGACAGTCCCCCACCTCGGCCGCCATGGCCCACCGGGTGGCCGGCCCGGCGTGCCGGTGCAGGACGAAGTCGAAGGTGAGGGAGTCGGTGGCCGGATCGTGCGCGCGGATCGTGTAGCTGCGCATCCACGGCCGCTCGTCCTCCGGGACGGCGTTGAAGGCCTGGTACCACGACATGAGGTCGGTGGTCCCGTCGACCTCCGGCAGGAGCGGCCGGGACTGCCCGGGCCGCGGGAAGTAGAGCTTGACCTGCTGGTCGGGTT
Source organism: Streptomyces sp. NPDC035033 (assembly GCF_040636735.1). Classification (NCBI taxonomy): domain Bacteria; kingdom Bacillati; phylum Actinomycetota; class Actinomycetes; order Kitasatosporales; family Streptomycetaceae; genus Streptomyces; species Streptomyces sp. NPDC035033. Next base: position 8,555 of record NZ_JBEZUZ010000031.1, read on the forward strand.
CCGTGAGGGAGAAGCCCCGGAGGTCGTCGCCGGTGAGGGTGACGCGTGCCATGTGAGGGGTGATCCGCTCGGTCCGACTGACGTGCAGGAGCCAGATGGGCAAGCTGTTCATGGGTTCCTTCGCGCGTTCGGGGCGGGTGGCGGGGGGCGGCGCCCGGCCGGTGCCTCCGGCCCGGCCGCGACGTCGGCCCTCACCCTGGTGCGGTAACACTTTACGGCATAAGGAGCTAGCCGCGCAGAATCACGGGACGCCACCGCTCACTCCCGGCCGCCGGCGTACGCGGCCAGTTTCTCCCCGACCAGCCGACCGATCGCCTCCAGCGAGGGCTCCCGGTTCAGCAGGGTGCCGTGCCCGCCCGGCAGGTCGTGCCGCTCGATCCGCCCCTCCACCCACGGCGTCCACGCCCGGTACGTCACCGCCGGGTCCTGCTGGTCCGCGGCGGTCAGCAGCAGCAGGTCGCCGGCCAGGCGCTCGGGGGCGTAGTCGACGAGCAGACGGGTGTTGTTGGCGGAGATCTCCATGATCGCCCGCAGCTGCTCCTCCCCGAGGTTCGCCAGCGCGCTGCCCCGCTCCCGCAGGATCTCCCGGGTGCGCGCGAAGGTCAGCCGCTCCCCCTCGCCGAGCGCGAACGACTCGTCGACCAGCCCCACCAGGTAGGTGAGGTGCTCGTGCAGGTCCTCCTCGTCCAGCTCGGGCACGTCGTCGTGGGTCAGCCCCTTCCAGCCCGGACAGGCGTCCACGACGGCGAGCACGCCCACCTCCTCCCCGCGCCGCCGCAGCTCCACGGCCACCGCGTAGGCGGCGACCCCGCCGAACGACCAGCCGAGCAGGTGGTAGGGGCCCGCGGGCTGGACCCGCTGGATCTCGTCGGCGTAGTCGGCCGCCATCGCCTCCAGCGTCTCCGGACGGGGCTCCGGCTTGCCCAGACCGCGCGCCTGGAGTCCGTAGACCGGCCGTTCGGGGTCGAGGTGCCGCAGCAGGCCGGCGTACGACCAGCTGATCCCGCCGCCGGGATGCACGCAGAACAGCGCCTCCCGGTCGCCCCGGGGACGCAGCGGCAGCAGCACCTCGTAGCCGTCGCCCGGGTCGCCGTCCCGCAGCCGCCCCGCCATGCCCGCCGGGGTCGGCGTCTCGAACAGCGCGCGCAGCCCCACGTCCACCCCGAAGGCCGTCCGGATCCGGGCCTTCAGCCGGGCCGCCAGGAGCGAGTGCCCGCCCAGACGGAAGAAGTCGTCGTCCACCCGCACCCGGGGCAGCCCGAGCACCTCGGCGAACAGCTCGCACATCAGCTCCTCCTGCGGCAGCCGCGGAGCACGGCCGTCGGACCCGGAACCGAGCTCGGGAGCGGGCAGCGCCGCGCGGTCCAGCTTGCCGTTGCGGGTCAGCGGCAGCCGGCTGAGCGGCACCACCGCGCTGGGAACCATGTACTCCGGCAGGTGCAGCCGGGCGTGGTCGAGCACGCCGCCCACCAGCGCGCCCGCCGCCCCCGGGGTCAGCGGCGCCCGCACCCAGCGGGCCGGCGGCGCACCGCCGTCCAGCGGGGACCGCGGCCGGTACAGGTCCACCACCGGGCCGTCCGACTCCGGGCCGGTGAACACCACGTCCAGGCGGCCCGGTTCGGCCGACCAGGTCACGTGCGCCGCGCAGCCGAGCCGGTCGGCCAGCTCGTCGAAGACCGCGACGGCGGGGGCGTCGTCCGCAGGCTCCGGATCGTGCCCGTGGACCGCCGCCTCGACCGCCGCGTCCGCGGCGAGGCGCCCGTTCGGCACCCCCGTGACCCGCAGCGGCGTCCCCGCCCGGCGCAGCACCTCCTCCAGACCGTCCGGCCCCGCCGCGCCGTCCCAGGCGACGACGGGCACCTCGCGCGCCGAGACGAGCGGCGCGCCGCCCTCCTTGAAGAGCGTCACGTCGTAGCGGTACCGCGTCAGCTCGTTGGCGAAGGCGCCCCGCTTCACCTCCACGCGGGCGCCGGCCACCCCCTCGACGTGCTCGCCCAGCACGGTGAACAGCTCGGGGGCGACGAGCAGTTCCTCCTCCCGCGCCAGGGCGCGCTCGACGGCCTGCCGCAGGCTCGCCCGGTCGTGCCGGTCGTGCACCCCGGCCGCCTGCGCCGCGGAGGTGAGCATGCGGTGCAGCCGCAGGTCGCGCAGGTCGCCCAGGAAGAGGGCGCCGCCCGGCGCCAGCAGCCGCAGGGCCGACCCGATCACCCCCAGCAGGTACCCGGCGCTCGGGAAGTACTGCACGATCGAGTTGAGCACCACGGTGTCGAAGTGCCCCTCGGGCAGGTCCCCGGTGTCGTCGGCGGCCAGGACCCGCAGCCGCACCCGGTCGCGCAGCCCCGGATCCTCCGCCACGTGCCGGCGCAGCGTCGCGACGACCGCGGGGGAGAAGTCCGTGGCCCAGTACTCCTCGGCCTCCGGCGCGAGGCGCGAGAGCAGCAGGCCCGTGCCGGCGCCGATCTCCAGCACCCGGCGGGGCCGCAGCCGGCGGACGCGGGCGACCGTCTCGCGGCGCCACTCCCGCATCTCCTCCAGGGGGATGGGCTCACCGGTGTAGCTGCTGTTCCAGCCGGAGAAGTCCTCGCCGAAGGCGGCCGTCGGCGCGGCGTACAGGGACTCGTAGACCCCCTGCCAGTCCCGCACCTGGTCCCGCTCGGCCGCCTCGTCGTGCCCCGCGGCCTCCGGGTCGGCGACCACGTAGGCCACCAGCCGTGGATCGCCCGGCCGGTCCTCGCGGACCAGCACCGCCGCCTGCCCCACGCCGGGGTGGCGCAGCAGCACGCTCTCCACCTCGCCCGGCTCGATCCGGAAGCCGCGCAGCTTGACCTGGTCGTCGCCGCGCCCCACGTAGTCCAGCGCGCCGTCCGCCGTCCACCGCACCAGGTCCCCGGTCCGGTACATGCGCGCGCCCGGCTTGCCGAACGGGTCGGCCACGAACTGCGGCGCGGTGAGCTCCGGCCGGCCCGGATAGCCGCGGGCGAGACCGGTGCCGGCGATGTACAGCTCGCCGACCACCCCGGGCGGGACCGGACGCAGCTCCCGGTCCAGCACGTACAGCCGGGTGTTGGCCATCGGCCGCCCGATCGGCACCGACGTGGCGCCCTCGGGCAGTGCCTCGACCGGACCGCTCGCGGCGAAGGTCGTCGTCTCGGTCGGCCCGTAGCCGTTGACGACCACGAGGCCGGGGCAGGCCGCCAGCACCGCGCGCACCGCGTGCGGCGACACCGCCTCGCCGCCCGTCCACACCTGCCCCACCCCGGCCAGGCACCGGGGCACGCTCTCGGCCACCAGCGTGAACAGCGAACTGGTCAGCCACAGACCGGTGACCCGCTGCCGCACGACCGTGTCGGCGAGCGCGTGCAGGTCGAGCTCGCCGTCCGGCCCGATCACCACGGTGCCGCCGGTGAGCAGCGGCACCCACAGCTCGTACGTCGACGCGTCGAACGCTGGCGACGAGTGCAGCAGCACCCGCCGCTGGGCCCCGGTGCGCCAGCACGGGTCGGCCGCCAGCTCGGCCACGTTGCGGTGGGTGACCCCGATGCCCTTGGGGCGGCCCGTGGAGCCGGAGGTGTACATGATGTACGCCAGGTCCTCCGGGCCCGGGCGGTCCGCCTGAGCGACGGACACGCCCCCCGCCGGGCCGGGCTCCGGCACGAAGCCGTCGCCCAGCTCCGTGCCGAGGACGACGACCGCCGTGCCCCCGGGGAGCGAACCCGGCGCCGGGGCGCGGTCGGTGACCAGGACCCGGGCCCCGGTCTCGGCCAGCACCGCGCGGGTCCGGGCCGCCGGATGGCGCGGGTCCAGGGGCACGTAGGCGGCCCCCGCCTTCAGGACGCCGAGGACCGCGGCGACCAGGCCGGGGGAGCGGGGCATCAGCAGCGCCACCGCGTCCGCCCGGCGCACCCCGTGCCGCGCCAGCACCGCCGCCACCTCCTCGGCGGCCTCGCGCAGCGCGCCGTAGCCGGTCTCGCGGTCGCCGTGCACCAGGGCCGGCGCGTCGGGACGCTCGGCCGCCCGCGCGTCGAACAGCTCCGGCAGACCGGCCTCGGCCACCGGCCGGTCGGTGGCGTTGCGCCGCTCCAGCAGCAGGCTCTCCCGCGCGGTGAGCAGATCGGCCGACCCGATCGTCCGGTGCGGCGCCGCCACCAGCGACGACAGCAGCCGCACCCAGCGGTCGAACAGACCGGTCACCGTGGCGGCGTCGTACAGATCGCTCGCGTACTCGACCACACCGCTGATGCCCTGCGCGCCGCCCGTGCCGTCGAGGTGCTCCGACAGGCTGAAGAACAGGTCGAACTTGGCCGAACCGGTGCGCCCCGGCTCGATGTCGACGCGCAGCCCGGGCAGCTGGAAGGAACCGGCGGGCGCGTTCTGCAGCGCCAGCATCGTCTGGAACAGCGGGTGCCGGCCGAGCGAGCGCGGCGGGTTGAGCCGCTCCACCAGGTACTCGAAGGGCACGTCCTGGTGGGCGTAGGCGGCCAGCGCGGTGTCCCGCACCCGGGCGATCAGCTCCCGGAAGCTCGGCCGGCCCGAGGTGTCGGTGCGCAGCACCAGCGTGTTGACGAAAAAGCCCACCAGATCGTCGAGTTCCTGGTCGGTGCGGCCCGCGATCGGGCTGCCGATCGGGACGTCCTCGCTGCCGCTCAGCCGGGACAGCAGCGCCGCGAGCCCGGCCTGGAGCACCATGAACACCGTCGCGCCGGACTCCCGGGCCAGCTCCGCGATCCGCCGGTGCAGCTCCGCGTCGATGCCGACCCGGACGTAGTCGCCCCGGTAGGACGCCACGGCCGGCCGCGGCCGGTCGGTGGGCAGCCGCAGCTCCTCCGGCAGGGTGCGCAGCCGCCGCACCCAGTGGTCGAGCTGGGTGGCGAAGAGGCTGTCCGCGTCCCCCCGGTCGCCCAGCAGCTCGTTCTGCCACAGCGTGTAGTCGGCGTACTGCACCGGCAGCGGCGCCCACGACGGGGCCTCGCCCCGGCACCGCGCCTCGTACGCCCCGGCCAGGTCGCGGGCGAGCGGATTCAGCGACCAGCCGTCACCGGCGATGTGGTGCACCACGAGCAGCAGCACGTGCTCCTCGGCCGACAGCGCGAACAGCCGCACCCGCAGGGGAGGTTCGGAGGCCAGGTCGAAGCCCTCGCGGGCGGCGGCGTCCAGCCGCGCGGACAGCTCCTCGCGCCCGGTCTCCACCGCCTCCACGACGGGGGCCGCCTCCGCCGGGTCCAGCACCCGCTGCCACGGCACCCCGCCGCTCTCCGGGAAGACCGTGCGCAGGCTCTCGTGACGCGTCACCACGTCGGCCAGGGCCGCCCGCAGCGCCTCCCGGTCCAGGAAGCCGGTCAGGCGCAGCGCGAGCGGGATGTTGTACGTGGCGCTCGGCCCCTCCATCGCGTGGATGAACCACAGCCTGCGCTGCGCGAACGACAGCGGCAGCCGCTCGGGCCGGTCCCGGCGGGCGAGCCGCAGCCGGCTCGGCGCCGCCGTGTCCACCCGGGCGGCCACCGCCGCCGGGGTGGCGTTCTCGAACAGCGCCCGCAGGGCGATCTCCACGCCGAAGGTGGCGCGGATCGCGGCGATCAGCCGGGTGGCGAGCAGGGAGTGCCCGCCCAGCTCGAAGAAGCTGTCGTCGGCGCCCACCCGGGGCAGCCCCAGGACCTGCGCGAACAGATCGCACACGATCTGCTCCTGCGGGGTGCGCGGATCGCGGCCGGTGCCGCCCGCGGTCAGCGTCGGCGCGGGCAGCGCGGCCCGGTCCAGCTTGCCGTTGGCGGTCAGCGGCAGCGCGCTGACCGGCACGAACGCGCTCGGCACCATCGAGGCGGGCAGCGTCCGCTCCACGTGCCGGCGCAGCCGGGCCATCAGCGACCCGCTGGTGCGCGGCACCATCGGGTCGCTGGTGAGGGCCGACAGCCGGGTGCGCGGACCGGGCGCGGTCACCGGCGGGCAGGTGCCGGTGAGCGGGGCATCCCCGCGCGCCAGCACGAAGTCGACGAGATCCGGACGCGCCGACCAGGCCGCCGCCGTGCGGTAGCCCAGCTCCGCGCCCAGCCGGTGCAGTTCCGCCAGGTCCACGGCGGGCGCGGGCACCACCGGGGCCTCCCCGGTGCGCATCGCCTCGACCAGCGCCAGCTCGGCCGCGATCCGGTCGTGGGGGACCCCGGTCAGCCGCAGCCGCTCCGGGCGCCGCCCGGCGAGGAGGCGGCGGACGGCCGCCGGGTCCCCGAGCTCCTCCCAGGGCACCGCGGGGGCGTCCGCGACCCCGGTCGTGGGCGCGTCCCGGTGGTGCAGCGTCACGTCGTACCGGTAGCGGCTCAGCTCGTTGTCCCAGGAGCCCTCCTTCAGCGCCACGCCCACCCCGCCGAGCTCGGGCAGGCGCGCGGCGAGCGCGGTGAAGTAGTCCGGGTCGACGAGGAGTTCCTTCTCCGTCATGAGGTCGTGCTCGACCGCGCGGCGCAGCGCGGCGGGGTCCGGCGCGCCGGACGTCCGGTGCGCGTGGACGCCGGCCCGCAGCGCCCGCAGCAGCCGCACGTTGCGCACGTCGCCGACGAACAGGGTGCCGCCCGGCGCCAGCAGGCGGGCCGCGGCGGTGAGGACCTCGGTCAGGTGGTCGGCGCCGGGGAAGTACTGGACGACGGAGTTCAGCACGATCGTGTCGAAGTGCCCGGCGGGCAGCCCGTCCGGATCGTGCGCCGCCTGCACCCGCAGCGTGACCCGCTCGCGCAGCGCCGCGTCGGCCGCCACGTGCCGGCCCAGCTCCCCGATGACGTGCGCGGAGAAGTCGGTGCCCCAGTACTCCGCGCAGTGCGGCGCGATCCGGGACAGCAGCAGGCCCGTGCCCACGCCGAGTTCCAGGACCCGGCGCGGCCGGAGGGCGAGGATCCGCCGCGCCGTGTGGTCCCGCCACTCCCGCATCTCCTCCAGCGGGATGGGCTCACCGGTGTAGCTGCTGTTCCAGCTGGCGAAGTCCTCGCCGAACGGCGCCTCGGCGGCCCCCGCGTACACGGAGTCGTACAGCTGCCGCCAGTCCTCCAGCTGGTGCCGCTCGGCGCCCTCCTCGCGCGCCTCCGGCGCGTCGCCGGGCACCACGTACGCCACCAGCCGCCGGTCGCCGGGCCGGTCCTCGCGCACGGTGACGGCGGCCTGCCGCACCCCGGGCTGCCCGTCGAGGACGCGGGCGACCTCCCCGGGCTCGATCCGGAAGCCGCGCAGCTTGACCTGGTCGTCGGAGCGGCCCAGGTACTCCAGTTCGCCGTCCGCGGTCCAGCGGACGAGGTCGCCGGTGCGGTACATCCGCTCGCCCGGCGCCCCGTGCCGGCAGGCCACGAAACGGGAGGCCGTCAGGCCCGCGCGGCGCAGGTAGCCCTGGGCCAGGCCGGCCCCGGCGAGGTACAGCTCCCCGACGACGCCGGGCGGCACCGGCCGCAGCCGCGCGTCGAGCACGTACGCCCGGGTGTTGTCGACCGGCGTGCCGATCAGCGGGGGCCGGGCGCCCGTCTCCCGGCTCGCGGTCGACCAGATCGTCGTCTCGGTCGGCCCGTACAGGTTCAGCACCTCGCCCGCCCCGGCCAGGTCCGCCGCCAGCCGCTCGGGCAGCGCCTCCCCGCCGGTGAGGATCCGCAGGCCCCGCAGCGGCGCCGGGTCGTGCGCCACCAGGGTCTGCCACAGCGACGGCGTCGCCTGCATGACGGTGACGCCGTGCGCGGACACCCACTCCAGCAGCGCCGCCGGCCGGCGCACGACGTCCCGGGGGGCGAGGACGACCCGGGCGCCCCGCAGCAGCGGCAGCCAGATCTCCAGGGCGGCGATGTCGAACGAGACCGTGGTGACGGCCAGCAGCCGGTCCTCCGGGGCGAGCGGCACCAGCCGTCCCGTCGCGTGCAGGAAGTTCGCCAGCGCCCCGTGCGGGACGACCACGCCCTTGGGGGTGCCGGTCGACCCCGAGGTGTAGAGGACGTACGCCGGCTGCCCCGGCGCGACGCGGACCCGCGGCGGGACGGCCGGACGCGCCCGCAGGGCCTCGGCCGTCGCCGGGTCGTCCAGCACGATCCGCGCCGGGCCGCCGTCCCCGGCGCCGGGCACGGGCCCGCCGGCGGCCCGGGTGGTCAGCAGCACCGCGGGCCGGGCGTCGCGGACCATGAACTCCAGCCGGGACGCCGGGTACTCGGTGTCGAGCGGCAGGTAGGCCGCGCCGGACCGCAGCACCGCCAGCAGCGCGACGGGCAGCTCCTCGGTGCGCGGCAGCGCCAGGGCGACCACCGTGCCCGGTCCGCCGCCGCGCGCCAGGATCTCCCCGGCCAGCCGGTTCGCCCGCTCGTCCAGCTCCCGGTAGGTGAGCGCGGCGCCGTCGGCCACCACCGCGACGGCGTCCGGCGTCGCCGCCGCCCGCTCCTCCAGCAGCTCCGGCAGCGTCCGCGGCGGGACCGGCACCGCGGTGTCGTTCCAGCCGCGCAGCACCCGCTCCCGCTCGGCGGCCGTCAGCACGTCCACGTCCGAGACCGGCCGGTCCGGGGCGTCCGCGACGGCCGCCAGCAGCCGCCGCCAGCGCGTGAACAGGGCGCGGACCGTGTCCGGGTCGTACAGGTCGCCGGCGTACTCCACCGCGCCCTCGATGCCGTCCGGCGCCCCGTCCGCCGTCCGGCGCTCCACCAGGCTGAAGAACAGGTCGAACTTGGCGGTGCCGGTGCGCGCCTGGGAGACGGCGACCTCCAGGCCGGGCAGCTCGAACCGGCCCTCCGGCGCGTTCTGCAGCGCCAGCATCACCTGGAACAGCGGGTGGTGGGCCAGCGAGCGGGCCGGGTTGAGCCGCTCCACCAGGTACTCGAACGGCACGTCCTGGTGGGCGTAGGCGTCCAGCGCCGTGTCCCGCACCCGCCGCAGCAGCTGGGTGAAGGTCGGGTCGCCGGAGGTGTCGGTGCGCAGCACCAGGGTGTTGACGAAGAAACCGATCAGGTCGTCCATGGCCTGGTCGGTGCGGCCGGCGATCGGACTGCCGATCGGGATGTCCGTGCCGCAGCCCATCCGGGTCATCAGGGCGGCCAGCCCGGCCTGGAGCACCATGAAGACCGTGGTGCCCTCGCGCCGGGCCAGCTCGGCCAGCGCGCGGTGCAGTTCCGCGTCCAGCCCCACCTCGACGTAGTCGCCGGCGTACGAGGCGGCCGCCGGACGCGGCCGGTCGCCCGGTAGCGTCACCTGCTCGGGCAGATCCTCCAGGACGGTCCGCCAGTGGGCGACCTGCCGGGCCAGCAGGCTGTCGTCGTCGCCGTCCTCGCCGAGCAGCTCGTTCTGCCACAGGGTGTAGTCGGCGTACTGGACCGGCAGGGGCCGCCAGACGGGCTCCCGCCCCTCGGCGCGGGCCGCGTAGGCGCGGGTGAGGTCGGCCGCCAGCGGGCTCAGCGACCAGCCGTCGCCGGCGATGTGGTGCAGCACCAGCAGCAGCACGTGGTCGTCGGGCGCGAGCGCGAACAGCTCGGCCCGCACCGGGCACTCGGTGTCCAGCCGGAAGGCGTGCCGGGCCGCCGCGGTGAGCAGCCCCGGCAGGCTCTCCCCGGTGGCCGGGGTGACGGGCAGCGGCGGGACGGCCCGCTCGGGGCCGAGGACCCGCTGGACGGGGACGCCCCCGCTCTCCGGGAAGACGGTCCGCAGGCTCTCGTGGCGGGCGACGACGTCCCCGAGGGCGGCCCGCAGGGCGGCGTGGTCGAGGGCCCCGGTGAAGCGCAGTGCCAGCGGGATGTTGTACGTCGCGCTCGGCCCCTCCAGCTGGTGCAGGAACCACAGCCGGCGCTGCGCGAACGACAGCGGCAGCACCTCCGGGCGCTCCCGCCGGACCAGGGCCGGGCGGGCCGGACCGCCGTCGTCCAGCCGCTGCGCGAGCCCGGCCGGGGTGCGGGCCTCGAAGACGGCGCGCACCCCGGTCTCGGCACCGAAGGTGGCACGGATCCGGGCGGCGAGCCGGGTGGCGAGCAGCGAGTGGCCGCCGAGGTCGAAGAAGTCGTCGTCGGCGCCGACCCGGGGCAGCCCCAGGACCTGCGCGAACAGATCGCACAGGATCTGCTCCTGCGGCGTGTGCGGATCCCGGCCGGTCCCGGCCCGGCCGAGGTCCGGCGCGGGCAGGGCCGCGCGGTCGAGCTTGCCGTTGGGGGTCAGGGGGAGGACGGGGAGGAGCACGACGGCCGCGGGCACCATGTAGTCGGGCAGCCGGTCGCGCAGGAAGCCGCGCAGGACGTGCGGCTCCGGCGCGCGGTCCGCGACGGGCACCGCGTAGGCGACCAGCCGCTGGTCGCCCGGCCGGTCCTGGCGCACCAGGACGGCGGCCTGCGCCACCTCGGGGTGCTCGGTCAGGGCCGCCTCGATCTCGCCGGGTTCGATGCGGAAGCCGCGGACCTTGAGCTGGTCGTCGGCGCGGCCCAGGAACTCCAGGTGCCCGTCCGGCGTCCAGCGGGCGAGGTCGCCGGTCCGGTACATGCGGTCGCCGGGCCGGCCGTAGGGGTCGGCGACGAACCGCTGGGAGGTCAGACCGGGCCGGCGCAGGTAACCGCGGGCCAGGCCGGGGGTGTTGGTGTACAGCTCGCCCGCGGCGCCGGGCGGCACCGGCCGCAGGGCGTCGTCCAGGAGGTAGACCCGCACGTTGTCGACGGGCCGGCCCAGCGGCGCGGCGGCGGGCCAGGCCGCGGGGTCGCCGGGCAGGGTGTGGGCGGTGAGGACCTGGGCCTCGGTGGGCCCGTAGTGGTTGTGCAGCAGGCGCGGGGCGTGCCCGTGGAAGTCGCGCAGCCGCCGGCTGAGGGGGAGCGCCTCGCCGGCCTGCGCGATCTGCTCCAGCGACGGCACGCGCAGCCCCGCCTCGCCGGCCGCCTCGGCGAGGGACTCCAGGACGGTGCTGGGGGCGAAGATCTCGTTCACCCGGTGCGCGGTGAGCCAGGCGGCGAAGCGCCGCGGGTCGCGGCGGGTGTCCTCGTCCGGCACCACCAGCGTCTTGCCGAACAGCAGCGCGGAGAGGACCTCCTGCACCGACACGTCGAAGCTGATCGCGGTGAACTGCGCGGTCCGGGTGCCGGGCCCGCCGCCGAGCTGGCCGTGGTGCCAGCGCAGCATGTTCGCCACGCCGAGGCCGGTCATCTGCACCGCCTTCGGCCGGCCCGTCGAGCCCGAGGTGTAGATGACGTACGCCGGGCTCGCGAGGGCCAGCGGCCCCGTCCGCTCCGCGGGGGAGGGGTCGGTGTCCGGGCCCCCCGCGATCAGGGCGGCGGTGTCCGGGTCGTCCAGGACCAGCAGCGGCGCCGGGTCGTCGGCCGGCACCGCGGACCGGGTCCCGGAGTCGGTGAGCACGACGGCCGGACGGGCGTCCGCGAGCACGTACCGGATCCGCGCCGCCGGATGGTCCGGGTCGAGCGGCAGATGGGCGGCGCCCGCCTTGACGACGGCCAGCAGCGCGACGACGTGCGCGGGCGAACGCGGCAGGGCGAGCGCGACGGTGCTCTCCGGTCCGACCCCGCGCCGGATCAGGGCGTGCGCGAGCCGGTTGGCGCGCCGGTTCAGCTCCGCGTACGAGAGGGTCTCGTCGCCGAAGAGGACGGCGGGCGCGTCCGGGGTGGCGGCGACCTGCGTCTGGAACCAGTCGGGCAGCAGCGGCAGTTCGCCGTCGCGCCGGGTGTCGTTCCAGGTCTCCAGGACCAGCCGCCGCTCCTCGGGGCCGGTCACGTCGACCCGGCCGGTGAGCGTGCCGGGGTCCTCGGCGACGGCGGTGAGGACCAGGCGCAGCCGGTCCAGGAGCGCCCGCGCGGCCGCCCGGTCGAACAGGTCGTCGCGGTGGTCCAGCCGCAGGTAGAGCCGCCGGCCCGGGGCGGCGACGAGGGTGAGCGGGTAGTGGGTGGCGTCCCGGCCCCGCTCCAGGGCCGGGACGACCCGCAGCCCGGTGTCCGGATCGGCGGCGTCCCGGGCGGACCCGTCCCACGGGTAGTTCTCGAAGACCATCATCGTGTCGAACAGCTCCGGCAGGCCCGCCGCCCGCTGGATGTCCGAGAGCCCCAGGTGGTGGTGGTCGGCCAGCGCGGACTGGGCGCGCTGCACCTCGCCGATCAGCTCCGCCAGCGGCCGGTCCGGCGCGACCCGCACCCGCACCGGGACGATGTTGATGAAGAGCCCCACCATCGACTCGACGCCGGGCAGCCGCGGGGTGCGGCCGGAGACCACGGCGCCGAACACCACGTCCCGCTGTCCGGTCGCCCGGCTCAGCACCAGCCCCCACGCGGCCTGGAGCAGGGTGTTCACCGTCACCCCGAGCCCCTGCGCGCGCGCCCGCAGCGCCTCGGTCAGCTCCTCCGGCAGTTCGGTCACCACCCGCTCGGGCAGCCGGGGGGCGCGCGCCGGATCGGCCGGGGCCAGCCGGGTCGCCTGGTCCACGCCGGCCAGCTCCCGCCGCCACGCCTCCTCGGCCGCCGCCCGGTCCTGGCGGCCCAGCCAGGCCAGGAAGTCCCGGAACGGCGTCACCCTCGGCAGGCCGGCCGCGTCCGCGCCCCGGGCGTACAGGGCGAACAGCTCCCGCACCACGATCGGCGTCGACCAGCCGTCGAGCAGGATGTGATGGCTGGTCAGCAGCAGGCAGTGCCGCTCCGCCGCGAGCCGGACCAGGGTGAACCGCAGCAGCGGGGGACGCGCCAGGTCGAAGCGGCGCCGGTGGTCCTCGCGGCCCAGCCGGTCCAGCTCCGCGCGCGCCTCCGCCTCCGGCAGCCCGCTCAGGTCCGTCTCGGTCCACGGCACGGTCACCTCGGCCGGGATCACCTGCACCGGCCGGCCGTCCGTCACCTGGGGGAAGGCGGCGCGCAGATTGGGGTGCCGGGCGACCAGGGCCTGCGCCGCGGCCCGCAGCCGCGGCGCGTCCAGCGGGCCGGTGAGGTCGAAGACCTGCTGCACCATGTACACGTCGGGGCCGTCCGCGTCGTACAGCGCGTGGAAGAGCATGCCCTCCTGCATCGGTGTCAGCGGGAGGATGTCGACCAGATTGCCGCGGGTCATTACCGAGTCCTCCACATGTCCTCGAGCTGTTCGACGTCGTGCTGGGCGAGTCCGACGAGCGGGAAGTCCGACGGGGTGAGGCCGCCGCCCCCCTGCTCGGTTCCGTGCCGTGCCAGGCCGCGCAGGGCCTGGAACCAGTACTCCGCGACGGCCCGGGCGTCGGCCTCGGGCCACATCCCCGGCGCCCACCGCCAGGCGGCCGTCAGGCGCGGCCCGTCCGGGTGGTCGCGCACCGCCGCGTCGACCTCCAGGCCGTGGGCCAGGGGGAGGCCGGCGTCGGCGCCGCCGACCAGGCCGATCTCGCCGGCCACCCGCCACTCGGGGTGCTCCCGGACGAGCGGGGTGCCGGGCGCCGGGAACCGGCCCAGGTAGTTGAAGCCGATCTGCGGGACGGCGGCGGCGGCGAGCTCCGCCGCGGTGCCGGGGTTCAGGTGGCGCAGCAGGCCGTACCCCCGGCCGTGCGCGGGGACGGCGCGCATCTGTTCCTTGACGCGTTTGAGCGCGGCGCCCGTGCCGCCGGCGCCGGCGGTCACGTCCTCCCACGCGTGCGCGCCGGGGTCGAGCCGGACCGGGTACAGGGTGGTGAACCAGCCCACCGTGCGGGAGAGGTCGGCCCCGTCGTCGTCGCGGCCGTGCCCCTCCACGTCGACGAGGACGGCGCCGCCCTCGCCGAGGCCCCGCTCGCGGCGGAAGTGCCCGAGGGCCAGGGAGAGCGCGGTCAGCAGCACGTCCTGGACGCCGGCGCGGAACGCGGCCGGCACACCGGTGAGGAGGGGTTCGGTGACGTCGGGCGGCAGGGTGGCGGTGAAGTGGGCGGCGGTGCCGGTCACGTCCCGGGCCGGGTCGAGGGGGCGCGCGGTCAGCGGGGGGTCCGGTTCCCGCAGGGTCCGGGTCCACCAGGCCAGTTCGCCCACCGTGCCGGAGTGCCGGGCCCGCGCGTGCAGCGCCCGCGACCAGGTGCGCAGGGAGGTACCGACGGGGGGCGGGGCGGTCCCGTCGTCCAGCGCGGCGAGCAGGTCCGGCACCAGGATGCGCCAGGAGACCCCGTCGACCGCGAGGTGGTGGATCACCATCAGCAGCCGGCCCTCCCGGCCGGGCCCGGCGTCCAGCCAGACGAACTGGGCCATCCGCCCGTCCCGGGGGGAGAGCCGGCCCGTCGCGGCCTCGGCCTCCCGCTCGACGGCCGCGCGCAGGGCGCCGTCGGCCGGCTCCGCCGTGTCGTCCGTGCCGGCGGCCGGCAGGCGTACCACGCGCACCAGGGCCGCCGGGTCGGCCTCGCCCGCGGGGCGGACGTCCAGGGCCCAGCGGTCCGTGCCCGGCTCCCGCGTCAGGCGGGCGCGCAGCGCGTCGTGCCGTTCGAGCAGCGCGCCGACGGCGGCGGTGAGCCGCTCCCGGTCCGGCCGGCGGGGCGCCCGCAGCAGCAGGGACTGGGAGAACCGGTCGACCGGGCCGCCGCGGTCCTGGAGCCAGCACATGATCGGGGTGGGCGGGACGAGTCCGTCGCCGGAGCCCGGCTCCTCGCCGGCCCCGTCCGGGGCCGTCAGCTCGCCGACCGCCTCCGCCAGGCGCGCGGCCGTCCGGTGCTCGAAGACGTCCCGCACCCCGGCGTCCAGACCGGCGGCGCGGGCCTGGGAGACCAGCCGGATCGAGAGGATGCTGTCGCCCCCGAGGACGAAGAAGTCGTCGTCGGCGCCGACCCGGTCCAGGCCGAGGACCCCGGAGAACAGCTCGCACAGCAGCTTCTCGCGCGGGGTGCCGGGTTCCCGGCGGTCCGTCACCGGCAGGGCGGGCTCCGGCAGGGCGGCCCGGTCCACCTTGCCGTTGGGCGTCAGGGGCAGCGCGGAGAGCGGGACGACGGCCGCGGGGACCATGTAGTCGGGCAGCCGCTCGGCGGCGTAGGCGCGCAGCGCGGCCGGGTCGGCCTCCGTCACCGGGTAGGCGACCAGCCGCACCCCGCCGGCGCGGTCCGGGCGGGCGAGCACGACGGCGCGGGCCACCTCCGGATGCCCGGTGAGCACCGCCTCGACCTCGCCCGGCTCGATCCGGAACCCCCGGATCTTGACCTGGTCGTCCGAGCGCCCCGCGAACTCCAGCTCGCCGGAGGCGTTCCAGCGCGCCAGGTCGCCGGTGCGGTACATGCGGGCGCCGGACGGCCCGGACGGGTCGGCGACGAACCGCGCCGCGGTCGGGCCGGGCTGTCCGAGGTAGCCGCGGGCGAGCCCCGTCCCGGCGAGGTACAGCTCGCCGACGACCCCCTCGGGCACCGGGCGCAGACCGGCGTCCAGGACGAGGGCGCGGGTACCGGCCAGCGGCCGGCCGATGGGCACGCCGGGGGCGGCCGGCGCGAGCGCGCGCACCGGGTGGGCGGTGGCGAAGGTGGTGGTCTCCGTGGGGCCGTAGCCGTTGACCACCATCGTCCCGGGACAGGCGGCCAGCACCCGGCCGACGGCGGCGGGGGACAGCGCCTCGCCGCCCGCCCACACCTCCCGCACCCCGGCGAAGCAGCCGGGGTCGTGCTCGGCCATCACGTCGAACAGCGCGGCGGTCAGCCACAGGCCGGTGACCCCCGAGCCGGTGATCAGCCCGGCCAGCGCCGGCACGTCCAGGTCGCCGGGGGGTGCCACCACCACCCGGCCGCCGCGCAGCAGCGGCACCCACAGCTCGTAGGTGGACGCGTCGAACGCCGGCGGGGAGTGGAACAGGACGCGGGCCTGCGCGGGCCCGGACCAGCAGGGGTCCGAGGCGAGCGCGGCGACGTTGGCGTGGGTGACGGCGATCCCCTTGGGCCGGCCGGTCGACCCCGAGGTGTACATGACGTAGGCGACGTCGTCGGGCGACGCCGGGAGACGGGGGTCGCCCGCCGGCGCGGCCGCCCGCCCGGCGACCGTCGCCGGGTCGTCGAGGAGGAGGCGGGGGACGCCGTCGACCGCGGGCGCGTCCGCCGTGGTGAGCAGCAGCACCGGCCGGGTGTCGCGCACGATCGCCGCGGTCCGCGCCGCCGGGGCCCGCGGATCGAGGGGGACGTAGGCGCCGCCCGCCTTGAGCACCGCCAGGATCGCCGTCACCAGGTCGGCGGAGCGCTCCAGGCGCAGCGCGACCGCGTCGCCCCGCCGGACGCCGCGGGCCCGCAGCAGGTGGGCGAGCCGGTTGGCCCGGGCGTTCAGCTCCGCGCGGGTCAGCTCGGTCTCCCCGGCGACCAGCGCCACCGCGTCCGGGTCCGCCGCGACGCGCGCCTCGAACAGCGCGGGCAGCGCCAGCTCCGGGACGGGCTGGTCGGGGCCGGTCCCCCGGCGCAGGATCCGCTCCCGCTGCGCCGGCGTCAGCAGGTCGATGCCGGAGACGGGGGCGTCGGGGTCGGCGGCCGCGGCGTCCAGGAGCCGTACCCAGCGGTCCCACAGGGTCCGCGCCGACTCCGGGTCGAACAGGTCGTCGGCGTACTCGACGAGCCCGTGGATCCCGGCGGGCCGCCCGTCGGCGTCGTGCTCCTCGGTGACGCTGAGGAACAGGTCGAACTTGGCGGTGCCGGTGCGGCCCAGCTCCGAGCGGACCCGGAGGCCGGGCAGCTCGAACGAGGTGTCGCCGGCGTTCTGGAGCGCCAGCACGACCTGGAAGAGCGGGTGGTGGGAGAGGGAGCGCGACGGGCCGAGGACGTCCACCAGGTGCTCGAAGGGCACGTCCTGGTGGGCGTGGGCGGCCAGCGCGGTCTCCCGCACCCGGGCGACCAGTTCGGCGAAGGACGGGTCGCCGGAGGTGTCGGTGCGGATCACCTGGGTGTTGACGAAGAGCCCCACCAGGTCGTCGAGCGCCTCGTCGGTGCGCCCGGCGACCGGCGTGCCGACGGGGATGTCGGTGCCGGCGCCGAGCCGGGACAGCAGGGCCGCGAGCCCCGCCATGAGCACCATGAAGAGGCTGGCGTTCGCGGCGCGGGCCGTTTCGAGGAGCCGGCGGTGCAGGTCCGCGCCGATCTCGGCCGCGAGGTGGTCGCCCCGGTGCGAGGCGATGGCGGGCCGGGGACGGTCGGTGGGCAGGTCGAGACACTCCGGCAGCCCCTCCAGCTGCCGCCGCCAGTAGGCGACCTGGGCGGCGAACACGCTGCCGGCGTCCTCCGGGTCGCCGAGCAGCTCGCGCTGCCACAGGGTGTAGTCGGCGTACTGCACGGGCGGTTCGGGCAGTTCGGGCCGCTCGCCCCGGCACCGGGCGGCGTAGGCGGCCGCCAGGTCCCGGGAGAGCGGACCGATCGACCAGCCGTCCGCGGCGATGTGGTGCAGGACGAGCAGCAGCACGTGCTCGTCGGGCGCGAGGGCGAACAGCTCGGCCCGCACGGGCGGTTCGGTGGCGAGGTCGAAGCGGCGGCGGGCCGCCGCGGCCATCGGGCCGGACACCTCCGCCGGGTCGCCGTCGTGCTCGGTGAGGGGCGTCTCGACCTCCTCCAGCACCACCTGGTGCGGGACGCCGTCGTGTTCCCGTACGACGGTGCGCAGGCTCTCGTGCCGGGCCAGGACGTCGCCGAGCGCGGCCCGCAGCGCGGCCCGGTCCAGCGGGCCGGACAGCCGCAGCACGAACGGGGTGTTGTACGCGGCGGCCGCCCCGTCCAGCCGGTCCAGGAACCACAGCCGCCGCTGCGCGAAGGAGAGCGGCAGCGGCCGCGGGCGGGCGCGCCGGGTCAGCGGCGGCCGGGCCGGTGCCGCGTCGTCGAGGAGCCGGGCGAGGGCGGCCGGCGTCGCCGCCTCGAACAGGGCGCGCAGGCTCAGTTCCACGCCGTACGCGGTGCGCAGCCGGGCGGTCAGCCGGGTGGCCAGCACCGAATGGCCGCCCAGGTCGAAGAAGTTGTCGTCGACCCCGATCCGCTCCGTGCCGAGGACCTCGGCGAACAGGTCGCACACGAGCTGTTCGCGCGGGTTCCGGGCCGGCCGGTGCGGGCCGCGCGCCGCGGCCCGGCCGGGGGCGGGCAGCGCGGCCCGGTCCAGCTTGCCGTTCGGGGTGAGGGGGAGCCGGTCGAGCGGGACCACGGAGGACGGCACCATGTGCTCCGGCAGCCGGTCGCGGGCGAAGGCGCGCAGCTCCTCCGGCCGCGCCCCGGCCCCCGCGGCGGGCACCACGTAGGCGACCAGCCGGTCGTCGTCGAGCCGGTCCCGGCGCACCAGCACGGCCACCTGGGCGACGTCCCCGTGCTCGGCGAGGACCGCCTCGACCTCGCCGGGCTCGATGCGGAAGCCGCGGACCTTCACCTGGTCGTCGGAGCGGCCCAGGTACTCCAGCGTCCCGTCGGGGGACCAGCGGGCCACGTCCCCGGTGCGGTACATCCGGGTGCCCGGCGGCCCGTAGGGGTCGGCGACGAAGCGCTGCCCGGTCAGCCCCGGGCGGCCCAGGTAGCCGCGGGCCAGTCCGGGGCCGGCCACGTGGAGCTCGCCGGCCACGCCGGGCGGCACGGGCCGCAGCCCCCGGTCCAGGACGTAGGCGCGCAGGTCGTCCAGGGCGGTGCCGATGGCGCTCGTCTCCGTGCCGGCCACCCGCTCGCGGTCCAGGTCGAGCCGGGTGACGTGCACGGTGGTCTCGGTGATCCCGTACATGTTGACCAGTTCCGGCGCGGTGTCCGGGTGGCGCTCGTACCAGGGGCGCAGCCGGTCGGGGCGCAGCGCCTCGCCGCCGAAGACGACCGTGCGCAGGGCGAGCCGGTCGCCGAGCGCGGGTTCCTCGCGGTCGGCCTGCATCAGCTGGTAGAAGGCGGACGGCGTCTGGTTGAGCACGGTCACGCCCTCGTCCACCAGCAGCCGCAGCAGCCGCGCCGGCGTGCGGCTGACGTCGTACGGCACGACGACCAGGCGGCCCCCGTGCAGCAGCGCCCCCCAGATCTCCCAGGTGGAGAAGTCGAACGCGGCGGAGTGGAACAGGGCCCACACCTCCCGCTCGCCGAAGGCGAACCGCTCCCGGGTGGCGTCGAAGAGCCGGGTCACGTTGTGGTGGGTGACGACGACGCCCTTGGGGCGGCCGGTGGACCCCGAGGTGTAGATGACGTACGCGGGGTGGTCGGGCGCCGGCGGGCGGACCGGCTCCCCGCCGGCGGGGCCGGCCGCCGCCCGCGCGCCGGGCGGGTCCGCCGCGGCGGTGTCGTCCAGGACGAGCACGGGCGCGCCGGCCGGCAGCGACGGGGCGGTGTCCCGGTCGGTGACCACCAGGACGGGGGCGGAGTCCTCCAGCATGAACGCCAGCCGGGAGGCCGGATAGGCCGGGTCCAGCGGCAGGTAGGCCGCGCCCGACCTGGTGACGGCGAGCAGGGCGACGACCAGCTCGACGGAGCGGGGCAGGGCCACCGCGACGATCTTCTCCGGACCGGCGCCCCGGGCGGCCAGCAGCCGCGCGAGCCGGTCGGCCCGGGCGTCCAGCTCCCCGTACGTCAGCCGGGTGCCGTCCAGCGAGACGGCGGGCGCGTCCGGGCGGGCCGCGGCCCGCTCCCGGAAGAGCTCCGGCAGGGTGGCGCGGCGCGCCGGGGCCGCGGCGGCCGGGGGCGGCAGGAGGGTGCGGCGCTCCGTCGCGGACAGCAGGTCGATCCGGCCGGCCGGGGAGTCGGGGTCGGCGTCGGCCATCGCGTCCAGCAGGGTGACGAACCGGTCCCGGTGGGCCGCCAGCGTCCGCGGGTCGCAGACCTCGGGGTGGGCGGTCAGGTCGATCTGGAGGCCGGAGCCGTCCCGCCGGTCCCACACGGCGATCGCCAGGTCGCCCACCAGGCCGGAGGACAGGTTGTGCACGGTCGCGGGGTGCGCGCCGAACCGCAGGTCGTAGTCGAACGACATGACGTTGACCAGCGGCGCGTACCGCCCGGCGGCCGCGTCCGCCGGCGCGAGGTCCCGGTGCACGTCCTCGCCCCGGTAGCGCTGGTGGGCCACCACGTCGCGGACCCGGTCGCTCACCGCGCGCAGCAGTCCGCCGACGCTCGCGTCCGGCCGCACCGGCACCCGCAGCGGCAGGACGTTGGAGGTCATGCCGGGGGTCTGGCGCACCACGACGTCCGTGCGCGCGGCGACGGGCAGGCCCACCACCACGTCGTCGGCGCCCGTCGTCCGGTGCACGTACGCGGCGGCCGCCGCGATCGCCAGCTGGGACCAGGGCACCCTGGCCCGGCGGGTGGTCTCCCGGATGCGGTCCAGCCGGTCCTGGCCGAGCCGGGTGGTGCTGCGCAGCAGCTCGTCCGGCGTGCTCCGGGACGGCACCACCAGCCGGGGCGTGTGCGGCCGGTCGGCGAACAGGCCGGTCCAGAAGGCCCGGTCGCGGGCGAACTGCCCGGAGGAGCGGTAGACGGCGTCGCTGTGGACCAGCCGGCGCAGCGAGCCGAACGGCGACGGTGCGCACGGCCGCCCCTCGGCGAGCGCGGTGTAGACCGCCGCCACCCGCCGGGCGACGAGCTGGGCGCCGAACGCGTCCATGACGATGTGGTGGTAGCTGTGGTACCAGATGTGGCGGTCGCCCCCGAGCCGGATCAGGGCGTGCCGGAAGAGCGGCCCGCGGGCGAGGTCCATGGGCTCGCGGAGGTCCTCGCGCATCCACGCGGTCGCCGCCGCCGACGGGTCCGGCCGGCCGGAGACGTCGACGCGCGGGAGCGGCCAGTCGGTCACGGGCCGTACGGTCTGCCGGGCCTCGTCGCCGGACTCGGCGAAGCGGACGTGCAGCGCGTCGGTCTCGCCGACCGTCCGCCGCAGCGCCTCCTCGAAGAGGGCGGTGTCGACCGGACCGTCGATCCGCACGTACTCCCCGACCCGGTAGACGCTGTTCGCCGATGCGAGGCGCTGTTCGGCGAACCAGATCTCACGCTGTGCGGCCGACAGGGGCAGAATCGCACCCTCGGGCTCACGACCAGACAATCTTCAGCCTCCGGTTGCGTAGCGCCGCCTGATTTCCGTATTCGGCGGGAAGAATGCAAACGGTTCTTGTGCGAGCCGGTTTTCGCTGTCCGGGCACCGCCCGAACCTAACACGGCGGTTCCCGGAGTCAATGGCGTGAGCAGGGCCGCGGAGAGCGGCGGCTGTCCCGCCGGCGGGACAGTGAATTCCGGCCTGGCGCACCCATGGTCACCCTGCTAACTTCCCGATTCTTCCAGCCGGTGAGGGAGCGTCATGGCAATTGCGTCCTGGTGGGGTGAATCATTGCTGGGTGCCGGTGCGGACCGGCATCCCTGGGTCGTTTCGAGCACTTCGGAATTCAGATCCGAACTGCGGTCCGCGGTGGCCGGACTCGCCAGCACCTTCCGCGACCACGGAATGGGCGAGAACAGTACCGTCCTGCTCCGGATGAGGCCGAGCCTCACGTATCTGCGGGTGCTGCTCGCGCTGTGGAGCCGGGGCGCGCAGGTCGTCCTGGTCGACTTCCGGGCGACCCCCGCCGAGTACGGGCCCCTGGTCGAGCTGGTCCGGCCCCAGTACGTGATCGACTCCGACGAGCACACCGGGCCGGCGACCGGCTTCGAGGAGGAGGTCCCCTTCCGCGTCGCCGTCCGGCCCTCCGGCCGCCCCGCCGCCTCCGACGCCTGCCTCGTGCAGTTCAGCTCCGGTTCCACCGGCCGGCCCAAGGTGATCGGCCGCACCCCCGCCTCGCTCCTCGCCGAACTCGACCGTCACGCCGCCCTGCCGGAGCTGCCCGGCGCCGGCGACCGCGTGGTGCTGCTCAACTCCCTCGTGCACACGATGGGCCTGGTCACCGGCGTCCTGCACGCCCTGCGGCAGGGCGCGACCGTGGTGCTGCCGCCGCTGCCCACGCCCGCCGGGGTGCTGCGGGCGGCCCGGGAGACCGGGGCGATGGCGGTCTACGGGGTGCCGGCCCACTTCGAACTGCTCGCCAGGACCCCCGAGGTGCCCCCGCTGCCCGCGCTCCGGCTCGCCGTCACCGGCGGCGAGCGGCTGCCCGTGGAGGTGTACGAGGAGTTCCACCGCAGGTACGGGGTCCGGATCGGCCAGGTGTACGGCGTGACCGAGACGGGCCTGCTCGCGGCCGGGCTGCACGGGCCGCGCCCGCCGGTGCTGGGCTCCGCGGTGCCCGGCGTCGAGACGAAGATCGTCGGCCAGGAGCTGTACGTGCGCCTGGACCGGTCGCCGTACGTGGGCGAGGACCGGCCCGACCGGTACGCCGACGGGTGGCTGCGCACCTTCGACCGCTTCACCGCGGACGACGTCACCGGCGAGCTGAGCATCCTCGGCCGGCTGGACTCCCTCGTGACCATCGGCGGCCTCAAGGTCGACCTCGCCGAGGTCGAGGCCGTGCTGCGGGCGCACCCCGCGGTCGGGGAGGCGGTGGTGCTCCACCACGAGGCGATCGAGGCGTACGTGGGGGGCGAGGCGGCGCCGGAGACGGGCGAGCTGATCGCCTGGTGCCGGGAGCGGCTGGCCGCCGTCAAGGTCCCCAAGCGCTTCTTCACCGCCCCCGCCCTCCCGCGCAACAAGACCGGGAAGCTGGTCCGCGACCGGGAGGCGCTCCGCGCCGCCCTGTGACCCGACCCGGTTCCGCCCCTGTTCCCACCCGGAGGAGAACGCCAGTGATCAGCAGGACCGAGATCCGGGAGATCCTCTCCCGGAGCCGCTCGTTGGCCCTGACCGACGACGTCGGCGACGACGCGGAGTTCGTCATGGACTCCTTCACCCTGGTCGCCCTCCAGGCGGCGCTGGAGGACCGGTACGGCATCCGGCTCGACCCCCGGTTCGAGGAGCTCCAGACGCTGAGCTCGGTCGACGAGATCCACGCGTACCTGCTCGAACGCTTTCCCGAGCACGTGGCCCGCTGACCTGGCCGCACCCCCTTCCGCCCCTTCCGGGACCGGCGAACGGCCGGTCCGGGGAGGGGCGGCGTGCTAACGTTTTACGCTGTAATGAGATAGCGGAAGGAGGGGAGTGACGTTGCGTGCCAACGAGGCGGCAGAGCCCGCCATCGAGGTCACCGACCTGCGCATGAACTACGGGTCCACGGCCGTCCTGCACGGAGTGGACTTCCGGGTCGCCCGGGGCGAGGTCGTCGCCCTGCTCGGCCCCAACGGCGCGGGCAAGACCACGACCATCGAGATCCTGGAGGGCTTCCGGCTGCGCTCCGCCGGCGAGGTGCGGGTCCTCGGCACCGACCCGGCCCACGGCGACGAGGGGTGGCGGGCCCGCCTGGGAGTGGTCCTCCAGTCCTGGCGGGACCACGCGAAGTGGCCGGTCCGCGAGTTCCTGGCCCACTACGGCTCCCTGTACGCCCCCTACTCCACCGAGCGGACCACCCGTCCGCGCGACGTGGACGAACTCCTCGACGCCGTCGGCCTCGCCGGGCAGGCCGGCCGCCGCGTCGGACAGCTCTCCGGCGGCCAGCGGCGCCGGCTCGACGTGGCGATCGGCATCGTCGGCCGCCCCGAGGTGCTCTTCCTCGACGAGCCGACCGTGGGCTTCGACCCGGAGGCGCGCCAGGAGTTCCACGCGCTGGTGCGCCGGCTCGCCGAGGACGAGGGCACCACGATCCTGCTGACCACCCACGACCTCGACGAGGCCGAGAAGCTGGCCGACCGCATCGTGATCCTGGCCAAGGGGCGGATCGTGGCCGACGCCGTCCCCGAGGAACTGGCCCGCCGGGTGGAGACCGGCGCCGAGGTGCGCTGGGTCCGCGACGGCGAACGGTTCACCGCCACGACCAGGACCCCGACCCGGTTCGTCCGCGACCTGTTCGCCGCCCACGGCGACGGCGTCGACAAGCTGGAGGTCCGCCGGGCCACCCTGGAGGACACCTACCTGGCCATGGTGCACGCCGCCGAGTCCGGCGGCGCCGACACCGGGCTCCCGACGGCGCTCGGCGGCCCCCGGACCGCCGACGAGCGGGTGGCGGAGGTGTCGTCATGAGCGTGACCGCGACCGCGACCGCCGTCCGCAGCGGACTGGCGGCGGGCCGGATCGAGACCCGCCAGTCGCTCGCCAGCGTCCAGGACGTCCTCGGCATGCTGTTCATCCCGGTCGTCCTGCTCGTCGTCGCCCTGCTCCGGCGCGGCTCCGACATCGGCGGCACCGGCTTCTCCCTCGGCTCCACCACCCTGGCCGGCCTGCTCGGCCTGACCCTCGCCTTCAACGGCTTCCAGGCGGTGGCCTTCAACCTGCTGATGGAACGCGAGGACGGCACCCTGCTGCGGGCGAAGGCCGCGCCCAACGGCATGGTCGCCTACCTCGTCGGCAAGATCGTCCACTCGGCGGCGACCACCCTGATCACCACCGCCCTGCTCCTGGTGCCCGGCGTCCTGCTCTTCGACGGGGTGCGCCTGGACGGCGTCGGGGCCTGGCTCACGCTGGCCTGGGTGCTCGTGCTCGGGATGCTCGCGACGATGCCGATCGGCGCCGTCCTGGGCTCGGTGCTCACCAGTCCGCGCAACATCGGCGTCGTCATGTTCCCGCTCCTGGCGCTCTTCGGCATCTCGGGCATTTTCTTCCCGATCACCGAGGCGCCGGAATGGCTCCAGCTGACCGCCCAGGTCTTCCCCGTCTACTGGCTCGGGCTCGGAATGCGCGCCGCATTGCTGCCGGACGAGTTCGCCGCCGTGGAGATCGGGAATTCCTGGCGGTACGTCGAGACGTTCTGCGCACTCGGCGCATGGGCCGCGCTCGGCCTTCTGCTGGCCCCCGTCGTCCTGCGCCGAATGGCGCGCAAGGAATCCGGATCGGCCGTCGAGGAACGCCGTAAAGCGGCCATGCAGTGAAAACCGGAGCGGGGCCTTCACGCCTTTCGGCGGCCCCGCTCCGCGGCCGGCCCCCGAGGGCCGTGCGGTAAGGTCATGGCCGTTCAGTTCCGTACCGTTCGAAAGGATCGTGGTGGTCGTTTTCGCCGGCCAGGGGGATTTCCGACGTTCCCTGGCCCTCCTGTGGCGCACCCCCGGTGAGGCGGCCCCCCGGAGCGGTCCGGGCCCCCGGCCCGGACTGACCGTCGACGCGATCGTGGACGCCGGGATCGCCGTCGCCGACGCCTCCGGGATCTCCGCGGTCTCCATGCGCGAGGTGGGCCGGCGCGTCGGACGGACCGGAATGGCGCTGTACACCTACGTGCCCAGCAAGGACGAACTGGTCGACCTCATGTACGACCGCGCCCTCGCCGAACTGCCCACCGACTACGACCTCGCCGACGGCTGGCGCGCCGCCCTCTCCGCCTGGACCCACGACTACTGGGCCTTCTGCCTGCGCCACCCGTGGACCCTCCAGGTCTCCCAGGCCCGCCCGGTCCTCGGGCCGAACGACAACGCCGTCCTCGAGACCGTCCTGCGGATCCTCTTCGCCACCGGGCTGAGCGCGCGGGTGCTGCGGCGGATCGTCGGGACGCTCATCAACCACGTCCGGGGCGCCGCGCAGACGGTCGTCGACTTCCGCCAGGCGGCCGGCGCCACCGGCGTCTCCGACGAGGACTGGTGGGCCGCCCGCTCCGCGGCCTTCGAGGAGGTCGTGCCCGACTTCGCCGACCGCTTCCCGATGGTCGTCCGGCTCGCCACGGAGGCCGCGACGGCCCCGCCCGACCCGGAGGGGCCCTACCTGGAGCGGGAGGCGACCGAGACCTTCGACGCCGGCCTCGCGGTCCTGCTCGACGGGATCGAGGCCCTCGTCCGCCGCACCGCGCCGGACGCGCCCCGGACGCCGTGAGACCGCGCGGCGCCCGCCGGTCCGGAGCGGTCCGGACCGGCGGGCACCGCGCTCCCGGGCCGTCAGCCCGGCGTCCTCGCCGTCGCGGCCTCGGCCAGGATGGAACTCGTGTGGTACCACGGGTTGCCGGCGGACTCGGAGATCAGGTCGCGGGACTCGGTGTCGTAGAAGCGGCCCAGGTGCAGCGCCGTGTGCTGGACGAACTCCAGCGCGGTGAAGTACTTCCGCATGAACGTCGGCTGGTCGAGCGTGTACTCGGTCACCGTGACGTTCCGGTTCTGCGGGATCTCCCGGGTGAGCAGCCGGACGAGGTTGTCCGTCTTCCGCCGCGTGTAGGCGTCGTCGTCGGCGTCCCGGAACAGCAGGACGCTGTGCCGGCGGTCCGGGTCGGAGAGCGTGGCGACCTCGCTGTGGCAGAACTCGTGGAAGAAGTTCCGGGTCGCCGGCGCCATCGCCATCTCGTTGAAGTGCATCTTGGCCAGCTTCAGCAGGCTCATGTACCACTTCGGCGACGCCAGCATGATGATGTTGGCGTCCTGGGAGCGCAGCGCGGCCGTGCGGGCCAGCTCCTCCAGCGCCGGGGTGAAGTCCCCGGCCAGATGGCCCGTCAGGGCCGCGACCTCCGCCCGGTGGTCGTCCTTGATCAGGCCGAGCCGCGGGAACATGTCGAGCAGGATCGCGAAGTACTGGCCGACGTGGAAGAGCGGGTACTCCCGGTCCGGCGCGCTCAGCTCCCACCGCGCCACCGACACCCCGGCCCGCCGGCCCAGCTCGGCCAGCCGGCCGCCGGAGGTCAGCAGCAGGGTGCGGTGGTAGCGGCCGGCCAGCTGGTGGAAGACCCGCACCGGCTCCTCCGAGTGGCCGCTGTAGGAGCTGAGGACGAACAGCGTCCCCTCGTCCTCGACCACCGACCGCGGGACCAGGTAGGGGAAGTCGTAGTCGTTGAAGACCAGGACCTCCACCCCCGCCCCCGAGGCGTTGAGGAACGTCCCGATCACATCGGAGACGATGGCGGAGCAGCCCATCCCGGAGAAGACGATGCGGTGGAACTGCCCGCTCTCGATGCGCTCGCGCAGTTCGGGGGTGACCTCGGCGAGGGAGTACTCGCCGGACTTGAGGAAGTCGGAGCGGTACCTGGTGCCGAGGAAGTCGGCGTACCGGTCGAGGCGTGCGAACATGAGGGCTCTTCTCTCTCCAACAGGGCGACGGCCGCTACCACATGAACTGGCCGCCGTCGACGATGAGTTTCTGGCCGGTGATGTAGCGGGCCCCGTCGCCGACCAGGAACTCCAGGGCGTCCGCCATCTCCTCGGGCGAGCCGATCCGCCCCTGCGGGATCTCGGCGAGCAGCTCGGCGCGCGCCACCGGATCGGCGACCCGGTACCGGGTGCGCATCTCCTCGGTGTCGATCATCCCCGGGATCAGGCAGTTGACCCTGACGGCCGGGGCCAGCTCCAGCGCGAGGCACTTGGTGAGGTGCAGCAGTCCCGCCTTGCTCGCGCAGTAGTTGACGCCGTTCAGCCGGGGCCGGATCGCGGTGGTCGACCCGACGTTCACGACACTGGCGCCGCCCTCCAGGGCGAGCATGGCGGGGGCGAACGCCTTGGTCAGGTAGAACGGGCCGGACAGGTTGGCGTCGATCACCTGCCGCCAGTCCTCGTCCGCCATCCGCAGGAACGGCCCGTCGATGTTGCGGCCGGCGTTGTTGACCAGGACGCGGGGCGCGCCGTGCTCGGACAGCACCCGCGCGGCGAAGGCGGTCACCGCCTCCGGGTCCGCCACGTCCAGGCGGACGGTCTCGACCCGGTCGCCGAGCTCCTCGGCCAGCAGGTCCGCGGCGGCCTTGTCGGAGCGGTACACCGCGACGACGTGGTGGCCGAGCCGGGCCAGCCGCCGGCTGAGCGCGACCCCGATCCCCTTGGTTCCTCCGGTGACGACAGCGGTGCGGTTCGGCATGGTCCTCTCACCGTCTCCTCGGCGTGTCGGCGGGCGGCCGGACGTACGGATCCCCCGCCCCGGTCATTTCAGGACGACCGGCAGTTCGCGGAAGCGGGTCCACAACGGCATCGGCTCCAGGGCGAGTTCGCCGCGGTCGACGGCGAGCGAGAGGTCCGGGTGCCGCTCGAACAGCACCTGGAGCGCCACCCGGGCCTCCATCCGGGCCAGGTTGGCGCCCAGGCAGAAGTGCACCCCGTGGCCGAAGCCGAGGTGCGGGTTGGGGGAGCGGGTGACGTCGAAGCGCTCCGGATCCTCGAACACCTCCGGGTCCCGGTTGGCGGCCCCGAGCAGCGGCAGCACCGAGCCGCCCGCGGGCACCTTCTGCCCGTGCCACTCGATGTCCTCGACCGCGGTGGCCGGCCGGGTGCCGGTGATCGGCGGCAGATAGCGCGCCACCTCGTCGACCGCCGACCGCCACAGCGCCCCGTCCCCGGGCGCGGCGCGCAGCAGGGCGAGCTGGTCCGGGTGGTCCAGGAGGGCGGCCACCGCGTTCGTGATCAGGTTGTAGGTCGTCTCGTACCCCGCCGTCACCAGGCTGAACACCATGGCCACCAGCTCGGTGTCGTCCAGCCGGTCGCCCGCCTCCTCGGCCTCGATCAGCCCGGTGACGAGGTCGTCGCCGGGCTCGGCCCGCTTGCGGGCGACCAGGCCGCGGGTGACGTCGACGAGGTCGCGCACCTGCTCCTCCCAGTCCTCCCGGGAGCCGCTGAAACCGCTCATCAGCGCCGTGACGCCCTGCTGGAAGCGGACGCGGTCCCGCCCGTCGACCCCGACCAGGTCGGCGATGACCGTGTACGTCACGGGGAGCGCGAAGTCCTGTCGCAGGTCGATCGGGCCGCCGGTCCGGTCCCGGCCGAGCTCGTCCAGACGCCGTCCGGCGAGCACCCGGACCTGCTCGCCGAGGCGTTCGACGCGCTTGGGCGTGAAGGGGGCGGCCACCAGGGACCGCAGCCGGCGGTGCTCGTCGCCGTCCTTCATGTCCAGGGCGGAGCTGACCAGGCGGATGTGCTCGGGGACCTCCACGCCGGGCGGGGCCCCGTACGGGGACCGCAGCAGACGGGGGTCGGTGAGCATCGCCTTGCAGTCCGCGTAGCGGGAGACCACCCAGACGTCCTGGGCGAAGGCGCCGAAGTCCAGCCGGACCCGCCCCAGCGGGGCGTTCTCCCGCAGCCAGGTGTAGTGGGCGGCCGGATCGGCGGCGAACTCCGCGCTCCCCATGACGATCGGCGGGGTGACGGGGGTCGGGGTGACGGTCATGCGGGTGCTCTCCTCCAGGTGCGGGGGTGCGCGGCACGGGCGGACCGGAGGCGTGCCCGCGGGGGCGCCCCTCCGGTCGGCCGGCTCAGCTCAGGAACTCGGAGATCGGGGTGCCGCGCAGCGACTCGCGCAGGAACTTGTTGTGGCCCGCGCGGTCCTCGCCGCTGACGAGGACCGCGCCCCACCGGTCGAGCGGGATGCTGCCGCCGTACTCCTCCACCCGGTCGGTGTCCGGGTAGACCCGCACGCTGGTCGGGGCATAGCGGGTGGCGAAGCCCATCCGGTGGCTCTTCGCCGTCACGTTGGGCAGCGAGGCGTGCATCAGGGTCGACCAGAAGATCACGCACTGGCCGCGCTCCATCACCAGGTCGAAGGCGTCCTCCTCGGACGGCTTCCAGTCCGGGTCGATCTGGAGCTCGCGGTAGTCGTAGCCGAAGAAGCCGCGCGGGACGCCGTCCTTGACCCGGGAGTTGATCTTCGCGGTGTCGTAGGTCATCCGCTTGGTCTCGTCGTAGTTCATCCGGTGGTGCGAGCCGGGGATGACCTGGAGGCAGCCGTTCTCCCGGGTGGCGTCGGTGAACGCCGTCCACACCGTGAGCGTGCCCTTGCCGAACTCGGTCTCGGTCTCGCCGGGCCACAGGATCTGCGGCTTGCCGCTGGCGTTGGCGAAGGTGTCCGCCTGGTGCCAGTCGGTGCCCTCGTCACCGGGGTACTTCGGGAAGAACTCCGTGCGCCAGCACAGCACGTCGGGCCCGAGGATGGACGCGACCCGATCGGTGATCTTCCGGTTGCACACGTGCCTCATGAGCAGGTCGACGTCGAGGTGGCGGTCGTAGTTCGCGATGTTGGTCGCGCCGGACATCGCCTCGTCGACCGGGTAGGCCGCGTGCGAGCGGTCGAGGACCTCACGGCGGGCCTGGCGCCACAGCGCGTCCATCTCTTCCGGGGTGTAGATCGTCAGCGGCCCGATGTAGCCGTTCTCGTGGAAGGACTCGAGCTCGGTCTCCGAGAGCTGCCACTGCGTGTCAAGTGTCATTCTGGATTCTCTCCGGATGCGTCCTCGAATTGCTGGCGGACGATTGCGGGACGCGTCTGGCGAAGCCGTGGCGGAAGGGGCGGAGTTCCGACGTCCCGAATGCGCTCGGCGTTCCGCGTGACCGGAACGGCGCCGAGCGACCAAAGCATTGTCGACGCGCCCGCCGTCCGGCAAGGGCGCCGCCCTGTCCCGCCGGCGGGACACCGTGACCCCCGCCCCGCACCCCGGATGACCTGCTCCTCGGGGCGCGACGCGGCCGGCCGACGGCCATTTCCCCCATGCGATCGCCGGGCTTGTACGGGGCCCGGGGCGCCGTTACGTTCGGCCGGAGCGAATTCCACGTACCGATGGTTCATTTCCCGGCCCGCCCGCACCGGCCCGATGCGCCGGACGATTCGGCTGCCGGGTGGTTCCGCGCTTCCAGTAGGAAATCTCGGAGGTCGTCGATCTTGTTGAACGCCGACACAATGCTGCCCCTGCTGGCAGCGCAGCGTGAGATCTGGTTCGCCGAACAGCGGCTGAGCGAGGGCAATTCGGTGTACCAGGTCGGCGAATACGTCGATGTGCAGGGCGCGTTCGACACGGAGACCTTCGAGCGCGCGCTGCGGTCGGTCGTCGCCGGCCTGGACACCGTGCACAGCCGCTTCCACCAGGACCGCGGCCGGGTCGGCCAGACCGTCCACCCGGACCGCCCCTGGGAGCTGCGCGTCGTCGACCTCTCCGGCGCCGCCGACCCGCAGGCCGAGGCCGACGCGTGGATGCGGCGGGAACTGGCCCGCCCGACCGACCTCGCCGACGGTCCGCTCTTCCGCTTCGCGGTGCTGCGCCTCGGCCCCGAGCGGCACCTGTGGTACCAGAACTACCACCACATCGCGATGGACGCCCACGGCTCCGCCCTGGTCTCGCGCCGGGTCGCCGAGGTCTACACGGCGCTCGCCGAGGGGCGCGACCCCGGCCCGCACCCGTTCGGCACGCTGCGCGCGCTCGCCGACGAGGAGGACGCGTACCGCTCCTCCCCGGACTTCCGGCGGGACCGCGACTTCTGGCTCGGGCAGCTGGGCGACCGGCCGGCCCCCTCCCCGCTCGTCAGCGGCTCCCGGGGGGCGGCCGCCGGCTTCCGCGGCGTGTCGCGCCGGCTGCCCGAGGAGCGGTTCGACGCCGTGCGCGAGGCCGCCCGCGGCGCCCGGGTGCCCTGGCCGGTCGTCGTCACGGCCGCCGTGGCGCTGCACGTCCACCGGCGGACCGGCGACGAGAACGTCCTCCTCGCCTTCCCGCTCTCCGCCAGGACGAGCCGGCTCTCCCGGCAGACGCCCGCGAACCTCGCCAACGTCCTGCCGCTGCCGCTCACCGTCCGCCCCGACACCACCGTCACCGCCCTGCTGGAGCACGTGGCCGAGCAGATGGCCGCGGCCGTCTCGCACCAGCGCTACCGCGGGGTGGACCTCCAGCGGGACCTCGGCACGGCCCACCCCACCTCCCTGCTGCCGGTCGTCAACGTCATGTCCCACCCCTACGACCTCCGGTTCGGCGCGGCGCGCGGCACGATGCGCAACCTCTCCTCCGGCCTCGTGGGCAACCTGCTCTTCATGATCTGGGACCGCCGGGACGGCCAGGGCCTCCAGATCGACGTCAACGGCCGCGACGACCTCGGCCTCGCCGACCACCGCGACGCGTTCACCGCGACCCTGGAGGCGCTCGTCGCCGCCGACCCGGCCCGGCCGGTCGGCGACGTCGGCGGCCCGGCCCCGGCCCCGGCTTCGGCCCCGGTCCGGGAGGAGCCGGCCGGCGCGGCCACCCTCCCCGGGCTGTTCGCCGCACGGGCCGCCGCCACCCCGGACGCCCCGGCGCTCACGGCGGACGGCACCACCTGGACGTACCGGGAACTCGACGAGCGGTCGAACCGGCTCGCCCGCGTCCTCGCCGCCCGCGGCATCGGCCCCGAGGACGTCGTCGCCGTCGCCCTGCCCCGCTCCGCGGACCTCGTCCTCGCCCTGCTCGGCGTGGTCAAGGCCGGCGCGGCCTACGTCGCCCTCGACCCCGACTACCCGCCCGCCCGCCTGGCGTACATGCTCGACGACGCGGCGCCCCGGCTGCTGATCACCACCACCGCCACCGGGGTCGGCGCCGACCGCGACCGGCTGCTCCTCGACGACCCCGGCCACCGCGCCGAGGCGGACCGCCACGACCCGCGCCCCCTGACCGCCGGCGAACGGCTCCGGCCGCTGGAGCCCGGCTGCCCCGCGTACCTCACCTACACGTCGGGCTCCACCGGCCGCCCGAAGGGCGTCGTCACCACCCACGAGAACGTCGTCCGCCTCTTCGCCGCCACCCGCGGCCCGATCGGCCACCGCCCCGACGACGTCTGGACGCTGTTCCACTCGGCCGCCTTCGACTTCTCCGTCTGGGAGCTCTGGGGCGCCCTGCTCCACGGCGGCCGGCTGGTCGTCGTCCCCTTCGAGGTGAGCCGCGCCCCGCAGCGGTTCCTGCGGCTGCTCGCCGACGAGCGGGTGACCGTGCTCAGCCAGACGCCCTCGGCGTTCCACCAGCTCATGGCCGCCGACCGGGAACTGCCCGAGGTGAGCCGCCGGCTGCGGCTGCGCACCGTCGTCCTCGGCGGCGAGGCGCTCCGGCCGGACCGCCTCGCCGACTGGCGCCGCCGCCACGGCGCCGCCGGCCCGGCGCTGGTCAACATGTACGGCATCACCGAGACCACGGTCCACGTCACCCACCTCGAACTGGGCCCCGAGCACGGCCCGGACAGCGTCATCGGCGTCCCGCTCGCCGACCTGACGGTCCGGCTCCTCGACGAGCGGCTGCGGCCGGTCCCGGCCGGCGCCGTCGGCGAGATGTACGTCTCCGGACCCGGCCTGGCCCGCGGCTACCTCGGCCGCCCGGGGCTCACCGCGCAGCGCTTCGTCGCCGACCCGCACGGGCGGTCCGGGGAGCGCATGTACCGCACCGGGGACCTGGCCCGCCGCGACCCGGCCGGCGGCCTGGTCTTCGCCGGACGCTCCGACGACCAGCTGAAGGTCCGCGGCTTCCGCATCGAGCCCGGCGAGATCGAGGCCGCGCTCTCCGCCTGCCCCGGCGTGGCGCTCGCCGCGGTCGCCCTCACCGAGGAACGGGAGGACGACCGGCGCCTGGTCGCCTTCGTCGTCGCCGAGGACGGCGCCGACCCCGCGCCGGAGGAGCTCAGGGAAGCGGTCCGCGCCCGCCTGCCCGAGTACATGGTGCCCGGCCGGATCGTCCGGACCGACGCCCTGCCGCTCACCGCCAACGGCAAGCTCGACCGCGCCGCCCTGGCCGCGCCCGCCGACCCCACCCCTATGCCCGTGCCCGCCGGCCCGGCCGGCGCCGACCCCGCCCCCGTCCGCGCCGGCGACGGATCCCCCTCCCGGCTCGACGTCATGCGCGCGCTCTTCGCGCTCGTCCTCGACGAGCCCGAGGTCGGCCCCGATGACGACTTCTTCGACCTCGGCGGCCACTCCGTGCTCGCCACCGCGCTGATCACCCGCATCCGGGCGACGTTCTCCGTCGAGGTGGACCTGCGCGTCCTCTTCGACGACCCCACCCCGCGCGCGGTGACCGCGGCCCTGGACGACGCCGGACTGGCCCGCCCGCCGCTGGTCCGGCGCGAGCGGCCCGCCGAGCTGGAAGCCTCGTCCACCCAGCGCCGGATGTGGTTCCTCCAGCAGATGGGCGGCCCCGGCGGCGCCTACAACATCCCCTCGGTCCTGCGCGTCGAGGGCCCCCTGGACGTCACCGCCCTCGGCGCCGCCCTCGGCGACGTCCTCGCCCGTCACGAGAGCCTGCGCACCGTCCTGCCGTACCGCGACGGCCGCCTCCTCCAGGAGGTGCTGCCGCCCGCCGCGCCCGCCCTGCGGGCGGTCCCCGTCACCGGGGCGGAACTCGGCGAACGCCTCGCCGCGGGCGCCCGCCGCCCCTTCGACCTCGCCACCGAACCCCCGCTGCGCGCCGAACTGTTCACCACCGGCGCCGACGCCCACGTCCTCCTCCTGGTCCTGCACCACTCCGCCTGCGACGCGCTGTCGATGCGGCTGATCGCCCGCGACCTCGACCGCGCCTACGCCGCCCGCGCCGCCGGCCGCGCCCCGCGGACCGCCCCGGCGCCCGTGCGCTACAGCGACTACACGCTCTGGCAGAACGAGCTGCTCGCCGCGGACGGCTCCGGCGGCGGACTCCTTGAGACCCAGGTGGCGTACTGGCGCGCACAGCTGGCCGGACTGCCCGAGCAGACCGAACTGCCCACCGACCGGCCCCGGCCCGCCGTCGCCTCCCACACCGGCGACCACCTCACCGTCTCCCTCGACGCCGCGCTCCACCGCCGCCTCGTCGAACTGGGCCGGGCCTCGGGCGCCAGCCTGTTCATGGTGCTGCACGCCGGCCTCGCGGCCCTGCTCTCCCGCCTCGGCGCCGGGCACGACGTCGCCGTCGGCAGCCCCGTCGCCGGCCGCCTCGACCAGGCGCTCGACGACGTCGTCGGCGCCTTCGTGAACACCCTCGTCCTGCGCACCGACCTGTCCGGCCGCCCGTCCTTCACCGAACTGCTCCAGCGGGTCCGCGAGACGGCCCTGGCCGCCTACGCCCACCAGGACGTGCCGTTCGAGTACCTCACGGACGTCCTCGCCCCCGAGCGGTCGCTCGCCCGCCACCCCCTCTTCCAGGTGATGCTGGGCCTCCAGGACACCGACCCCGCCGGCGAGTTCACCCTGCCCGGCCTCACCGTCTCCACCGAACTGGGCCGCACCGGCACCGCCAAGTTCGACCTCTTCCTCAACCTGGTCGAACGGCACGCGGCCGACGGCACCCCGGCCGGACTCGACGGCCACGTCGAGTACGCCGCCGACCTGTTCGAACCGGAGACCGTGCGCGCCCTCTTCGACCGGCTCGCGCGCCTGCTCGCCGCGGCCGCCGACGACCCCGACCGCCCCGTCGACCGGCTCGACCTCCTCGCCCCCGAGGAGCGTGCCCACCTGTCGGCCCCGGCCGCCGCCACCGCCGGCCCGTCCGGGACGACCGTCACCGCCCTCTTCGCCCGGCAGGCCGCCGCCACCCCGGCCGCGACCGCCGTCTCGGCGGACGGCGGCGCGCTCACCTACGCCGAGCTCGACGCCCGCTCCGACCGGTGGGCCAGCGCCCTGGCCGGGCACGGCGTCCGGCCCGGCGACACCGTCGCCGTGGCCCTGCCGCGCTCGCCCGAGTACGTGGTCGCGCTGCTCGCCGTCCTGAAGGCCGGCGCCGCCTACGTACCGCTCGACCCGCGCTACCCGGCCGCCCAGGTCGCGTCGATGCTCGACGAGACCCGGCCGCGCGCCGTGCTCGCCCTCCCCGGCGCCGGCGCGCCCGAACCGCCGGACACCGCGGCGCCCCGCCTGGCACCGGACGACCTCGACGCGGCGACCGGACCGGCGGCCCGGGACCCGCTCCCCGCCCCGCACCCGCTCTCCGCCGCGTACGTCATGTACACCTCCGGATCGACGGGGCGGCCCAAGGGCATCGTGGTGACCCACCGCGACGTCGCCGCCCTGGCGACCGACCCGGCCGTCGGCGACGGGGTCCGCCCCGCCGTCCTCCTGCACTCGCCCGCCGCCTTCGACGCCTCGACCTTCGAGATCTGGACCCCGCTGCTCCGGGGCGGCCGGCTGATCGTCGCGCCCGCCCACGACCTGGACGCCGAGGAGTACGCGGACCTCGTCGTCCGGCACCGGCCGGACGTGCTGTGGCTCACCGCCGCCCTGTTCGCCGTCGTCGCCGAGTACCGGCCCGACTGCTTCACCGGCGTCCGCCAGGTGTGGGCGGGCGGCGAGGAGGTCGCGCCGTCGGCGGTCCGGCGGGTGCTCGCCGCCTGCCCGGACACCGTCGTCGTCAACGGCTACGGCCCGACCGAGACCACCACCTTCGCCACCGCCCACGCCGTGCGCGCCCTCGCCCCGGACGCCCCCGCCGTGCCGATCGGCCGCCCGCTCGCCGGCACCCGCGCCTACGTCCTCGACGCCGGACTGCAACCGCTGCCCCCGGGCGCCACGGGCGAGCTGTACCTCGCCGGCGCCGGAGTCGCCCGCGGCTACCTCGGCCGGCCCGGACAGACCGCGGAGCGGTTCGTCGCCGACCCGTACGGCCCGGCGGGGGAGCGCATGTACCGCACCGGCGACCTCGCCCGCCGGACCCCGGACGGCACCCTGGAGTACCGGGGCCGCACCGACCGGCAGGTCAAGCTCCGCGGCTTCCGCGTCGAACCCGGTCAGATCGAGGCCGTGCTGCGGGACCACCCCGCCGTCGCCCAGGCCGTCGCCGGGGTCCGCCGCGAGGACGGCGGGGAACCCCGGCTGATCGCCCACGTCGTCCCGGCGAAGGGCGCCGAGCCCACCCCCGACGCGCTGCGCGCCTTCGCCGGGCGCCGCCTGCCGCAGTACCTGGTCCCGCACGCGTTCGTCCTCCTCGACGCCCTGCCGGTGACCGCGCACGGCAAGCTGGACCACGCCGCCCTGCCCGCGGCCGCCGACCGGACGGGCGGCCGCGCCCCCGCCGGACGGACGGAGCGGCTGCTGTGCTCGCTCATGGCCGAGGTGCTGCGGCGGGACGCGGTCGGCGCCGACGACGACTTCTTCGCCCTCGGCGGCGACAGCATCTGCGCGATCCGGCTGGTCAGCGCCGCCCGCGCCGAGGGACTCGCCTTCACCGTGCGCGACGTCTTCGCGCACCGGACCGCGGCGGAGCTGAGCCGGACCGCCGGCGCGCCCGAGGCCCCCGCGGACGGCGACACCGACGGCGCCACCGGCCCCGTCCCCGCCACCCCCGTCGTCCACTGGCTGCGCGAACGCGGCGCCCCGGTGCGCCGCTTCGCCCAGTCGCTGCTGCTGACCTGCCCGCCCGGCCTCTCCGAGGACGTCCTCGGGGCCGCCGCCCGCGCGCTCACCGACACCCACGACGCGCTCCGCCTCACGCTGACCGTCCAGGACGACGACTCCTGGACCCTGGAGATCCCCCCGCCCGGCGCGACGCCCGACACCGCGTCCGTCCACCGCGTCGACGCCACCGGCCTGGACGGGGACGCCCTCGCCGACCGGGCCCGCGCCGAGGTCGAGGCGGCGGCCGACCGGCTCGACCCGCACACCGGACGGAACGCGCGGCTCGTCTGGTTCGACCGGGGGCCCGGGGAGCCCGGCCGGCTCCTCCTCGTCGTCCACCACCTGGCCGTCGACGGGGTCTCCTGGCGCGTCCTCACCGACGACCTGGTGCGGGCCTGCACCCGGGCGGCCGCCGGCCTCGCGCCGGACCTCCCGCCGGCCGGCACCCCGCTGCGCCACTGGGCGCGGCGCCTCACCGCCCAGGCGACCCAGCCCCACCGGCTGGCCGAACTGCCCGCCTGGATGGACGTCCTCGCCGCCCCCGACCCCCTGCTGACGCCGAAGCCGGCCGACCCCGGGCTCGACCTCGCCGCCGACACCGTCGACACCGTCACCACGCTTCCCGAGGACGTCGTCGGCCCCCTGCTGACCACCGTCCCGGCCGCCTTCCACTGCGGCGCCGAGGACCTGATGCTGACCGCGCTCGGACTGGCGGTGGCCGCCCGGCGCCGCGAGGAGGGCGACGACCCGGCCGGCGGCGTCCTCGTCGACGTCGAGGGCCACGGCCGCGAGGACGTCGTCCCCGGCGCCGACGTCTCCCGCACGCTCGGCTGGTTCACCACCCTCCACCCGGTCAGGATCGACCCGGGCCCGATCTCCTGGGCCGAGGTGACCTCGGCCGCGCCGCGCCTCGGCGACGCCGTCAAACGGGTCAAGGAACAGGCGTGCGCCGCACCGGACGGCGGCATCGGCTTCGGGCTGCTGCGCCACCTCGCGCCCGGCTGCCGCGAGGTGCTGGCCCGCCTCGGCACCCCGCAGATCGGCTTCAACTACCTCGGCCGGTTCGCCGCCCCCGGCACCCCGCTGGGCGGCGAACCCGGCTGGGGCATGGCCCCCGAGGCGGTCATGGTGACGACCACCGACCCCGCCCTGCCCGTCGCCCACGGCCTGGAGGTGCACGCCCTCGTGCACGACGGCCCCGCCGGACCCCGGCTGACGGTCACCTGGAGCGGAGCGAGGCGGCTGTGGTCGCACGACGACCTCGCCGACCTCGCCGCGCGGTGGCGGACGGCCCTCGACGGCATCGTCCGGCACGCCCTGACCCCCGGCGCCGGCGGGCACAGCCCCTCCGACTTCCCGCTGGCCGGCCTGACCCAGAACGACATCGACGACGTCGAAGCCGCGTGGTGACCATGGTGAAACCGTCCCC
The DNA here is from genome assembly GCF_040636735.1 of Streptomyces sp. NPDC035033. Lineage (NCBI taxonomy): Bacteria > Bacillati > Actinomycetota > Actinomycetes > Kitasatosporales > Streptomycetaceae > Streptomyces > Streptomyces sp. NPDC035033. The sequence continues at coordinate 46,769 of NZ_JBEZUZ010000031.1, forward strand.
CCTGGAAGACATCCTCCCGCTCAGCCCGATGCAGGAAGGGCTGCTGTTCCAGACCGAGTACGACCGGTCGGCACCGGACGTGTACGCCGTGCAGCACACGATCGAGGTCGAGGGCCCGCTCGACGCCCCGCTGCTGCGCGACTGCGCCCGGACCCTGGTCGACCGGCACGCCGTGCTGCGCACCGGCTTCCGCCGGGCCCGCTCGGGCCGCTCGCTCCAGGTCGTGGCGCGGACCGCGCGGCCGCCGTGGACCGAGTCCGACCTCGGCGGCCTGCCCCCCGGCCGGCGGGCCGCCGAGGCCGGCCGCCTGGCCGCGGCCGACCACGCCGAACGGTTCGACCTGGCGCGGCCGCCGCTGATCCGCTTCCGCCTGCTCCGCCTCGGCCCCGACCGCCACCGGCTCGTCGTGACCAGCCACCACATCGTCATCGACGGCTGGTCCACGCCGGTCCTGCTGCGCGAGCTGTTCACGCTGTACCGAGCCGGCGGCGACCCGGACGCCCTGCCGCCCGTCACCCCGTACAAGGAGTACCTCGACTGGCTCGGCCGCCAGGACCGCCGAGCCGCCGGCCGGGCCTGGCGGACGGCGCTCGCCGGGATCGACACCGCGACCCGGATCTCCGCGGCCGACCCCCGCTCGCCCCGCCTCCCCGACCGCCTCGTGCGGCCCGCCGACGCCCCGCTCACCGCCGCCCTGGAACGCACCGCCCGCGGCCTCGGCGTCACCCTCAACACCGTGGTGCAGGCCGCCTGGGGCCTCGTGCTGGCCCGGACGACCGGCCGCCAGGACGTCGTCTTCGGCGCGATCGCCTCCGGCCGGCCGCCCCAGCTGCCCGGCGTCGAGACGATGGTCGGCCTGTTCATCGCCATGCTCCCGGTACGCGTGCGGTGGGCCCCGCACGAGTCGCTGCGCGACCTGCTGACCCGGCTCCAGACCGAGCAGTCCGCGCTCGCCGACCACCACCACCTCGGCCTGACCGGCATCCAGCGGGAGGCCCCGGTCGCCGACCTCTTCGACACCGCCGTGGTCTTCGAGAACTACCCCTTCACCGACCGCGGCGCCGACGCCGGCGACGTCCGGTTCCGGCTGGCCCTCGACGCGAGCCGCGACGCCACCCACTACCCGCTCACCCTGCTCGCCGCCCCCGGCGAACAGCTCTACCTGCGGCTCGACCACCGCGCCGACGCGATCGACCGGACGACCGCGCGGACCCTCATGGACCGGCTGCACCAGGTGCTGCGCACCCTCGCCGACGACCCCGACCGCCCGGTCCGCGAGGTCGACGGGCTCCTCGACGCCGAGCGGCGGCTCGTCCTCGACCGGTGGAACGCGCCGGCCGGCACGGACGACGGCACACCGGACGACACCGACCCCCGCCTGCCCCGCCTGTTCGAACGGCAGGCCGCCGCCCACCCCGCCGCCACCGCCGTGATCGGCGACGGACGCCGGCTCACCTACGCCGAGCTGAACGCCTCGGCCAACCGCCTCGCCCGCGAACTCGTCGCGCACGGCGCCGGCCCGGAGACCGTCGTCGCGCTCGCCCTGCCCCGCACGCCCGAACTGGTGACCGCGGTCCTGGCCGTGCTCAAGGCCGGCGCCGCCTACCTCCCCGTCGACCCCGGCCTCCCGGCCGCCCGCACCGGGTTCCTGCTGCGCGACGCCGCCCCGCACCTGCTCCTCACCGACCGCGGCCTCGCCGGCCGGCTGCCCGGGGGACCGCCCCGGCTCCTCCTGGACGCGCCGGACACCCGCGCGCGCCTCGCGGCCCGGGACCCCGGCGACCTGTCCGACGCCGACCGCACCGCCCCGCTGAGCGGCGACCACCCGGCCTACGTCATGTACACCTCGGGCTCGACGGGCACGCCCAAGGCCGTCGTCATGCCCGGGGCGCCCCTGGCCAACCTGATGCGCTGGCACCACCGGCGCATCGGGGGAGGGGTCGGCAGCCGGGTCGCGCAGTTCACCGCGATCGGCTTCGACGTCTCCGCCCAGGAGATCCTGTCGGCCCTGCTCGCCGGGAAGACGCTCGTCCTCCCGGACGACGGCACCCGGCGGGACGCGGCCCGCCTGGCCGCCTGGCTCGACGCCATGGAGATCACCGAGCTCTACGCGCCCGACCTCGTCCTCGACGCGGTCGCCCAGGCCGCCCTCGAACAGGACCTGGAGCTGCCGCGGCTGCGCCACGTCGCCCAGGCCGGAGAGGCGCTGACCCCGTCGGACACCCTGCGGGCCTTCTTCGGCCGGGTCCCCGGCCGCCGCCTGCACAACCACTACGGCCCCACCGAGACCCACGTCGTCACCGGCACGACCCTGCCCGCCGAGCCCGCCGACTGGCCGGCGACGCCCCCGATCGGCCGCCCCGTCACCCACACGCGGTGCTACGTCCTCACCGCCGACCTGCGGCCCGCCCCGCCCGGCACCCCGGGCGAGCTCTACCTCGGCGGCGCGGCCCCGGCCCGCGGCTACCTGCGCCGGCCGGGCCTCACGGCCGGACGGTTCGTCGCCGACCCGTTCGGCGCGCCCGGCGCGCGCCTGTACCGCACCGGCGACCTCGCCCGCTGGACCGCGGACGGCGAACTGGAGTACCTGGGCCGCGCGGACCACCAGGTCAAGATCCGGGGCTTCCGGGTCGAGCCGGGAGAGGTCGAGGCGGTCCTCGCCCGCCACCCCGCCGTCGCCGGCGCGGCCGTCGTCCCCCGCACGGACGGCGGACGACAGCACCTCGTGGGATACGTCGTCCCGGCCCCCGGGGCCACCGTGCCGGCGGAGGAACTGCGCCGCCACGTCCAGGACGAACTCCCCGAGTACATGGTGCCGTCGGCGTTCGTCCCGCTGGACGCGCTGCCGCTCACCCCGAACGGGAAGCTCGACCGCGCCGCCCTGCCCGCCCCCGAGCGGACCGCCGCCCTGGCGCGCACCGGACGCACCCCGCAGGAGCAGATCGTCTGCGAGCTGTTCGCCCAGGTCCTCGGAGTGCCCCGGGTCGGCGTGACCGAGAGCTTCTTCGACCTCGGCGGCCACTCGCTGACCGCCACCCGGCTGGCCGCCCGCCTGCGCCACACCTTCGACGTCGAGCTGGGCCTGCGCGACCTCTTCGAGGCCTCCACCCCCGAGGCGGTGGCCGCCCTCCTCGGCACGGCGGGCCCGGCCCGCCCCGCCCTGACCCGCCGCCCGCGCCCGGACGTGCTGCCGCTCTCCCACGCCCAGCGCAGGCTGTGGTTCCTCCACCGGATGGAGGGGCCCGGCGCCACCTACAACATCCCCATGCAGCTGCGGCTGACCGGAGAACTCGACCACGCGGCCCTCGAACAGGCGCTCGCCGACCTGGTGGCCCGCCACGAGAGCCTGCGGACCGTCTTCCCGGAGACCGCCGGAGTGCCCTGCCAGCGGATCCTGCCGCCGCACGAGGCGGCGCCCCGGCTGACCACCACCACCGTCACCGACGGCGAACTGCCCGAAGCACTGCGCCGCGGCGCCCGCTGCGCCATCGACCTGACGACCGAACCCCCGCTGCGCGCCCACCTGTTCCGCACCGGCCCCCGCGACCACGTGCTCCAGCTGGTGGTCCACCACATCGCCGGCGACGGCTGGTCGCTCGCCCCGGTCGCCACCGACCTGGCCCGGGCCTACGCCGCCCGCACCGCCGGGACCGCGCCCGACCGGGACGAACTGCCGGTCCAGTACGCCGACTACACCCTGTGGCAGAACGAGCTCCTCGGCGAGCAGCACGACCCCGACAGCCTCCTCGCCCGCCAGGTCGCCCACTGGACCGACCGGCTGGCCGGCCTCCCCGACGAACTGGCGCTCCCCGCCGACCGGCCGCGCCCCGACGTCGCCTCCTACCGGGGCGACTACCTGACGGTGGAATGGGACGCCGACCTGCACCGCGCCCTGGACGACCTGGCCCGGCGCTGCGGCGCCACCCTCTTCATGGTGCTCCAGGCCGGCCTCGCGGCCCTGCTGTCCCGGCTCGGCGCCGGCCACGACATCCCCGTCGGCAGCCCCGTCGCCGGCCGCACCGACCAGGCGCTCGACGACCTCGCGGGCTTCTTCGTCAACACCCTGGTGCTGCGCACCGACACCTCCGGCGAGCCGACCTTCGAGGAACTGGTCCGCCGGGTGCGGGACACCGCGCTGGACGCCTACGCCCACCAGGACGTGCCCTTCGAGTACCTGGTGGAGGTGCTGAACCCGGCCCGCTCCCTGGGCCGCCACCCCCTGTTCCAGGTGATGTTCGCCCTCCAGAACGCGCCCGAGGCGCACTTCCGGCTCCCCGGCCTGGAGGTCGAGGTCTCCTCCGGCCGGACCGGCACCGCCAAGTTCGACCTGTTCTTCAGCATGGCCGAGCACCGGGACGCCACCGGCGCGCCGGCCGGCGTCGAGGGCGCCGTCGAGTACGCCACCGACCTGTACGACCCGGACACCGTGCGCGTCCTGTTCGAGCGGTGGACCCGGCTGCTCACCCGGGCCGCCGCCGACCCCTCCCAGCGGATCGGCCGGATCGACGTCCTCGACGCGGCCGAGCGGCGCACCCTGCTGCACGACCGCAACGCGACCCGCGCGGACGGCGAACGGCCCCCGTTCACCGAGCTGTTCGCCCGACAGGCCGCCCGCACCCCGCACGCCCCGGCGGTCGTCGCCGACGACACGGAACTGACCTACGGCGCGCTCCACGAGCGGTCGGACCGGCTGGCCCGGGTCCTCGCCCGGCACGGCGCCGGGCCCGGCCGGCTGGTCGCCGTCACCCTCCCGCGCACGGCCGACCTGGTCGTCACGCTGCTGGCGATCGCCAAGACCGGCGCCGCCCACGTCCCCCTCGACCCGGCCCACCCTCCCGCGCGGACGGCCCTGATCCTGGGAGAGGCCCGGCCCGCGCTGGTCGTCGGCACCACGGCGACGCTGGCGGACCTGCCCGACGGGGACGGCACCCGGCTGGCCCTGGACGACCCGCGGGTGCGGGCCGCCGTCGCCGAGGCGCCCGACGGGGCCCCCGGCGCACGGCCCGGACCGGCGGACGCGGCCTACGTCATCTTCACCTCCGGCTCCACCGGCCGCCCCAAGGGCGTCGTCGTGGAGCACGGCGCGCTGACCAACCTGCTGCTCGGCATGGGCGCCCTCGTACCGACGGGCCCCGAGGACGCCCTGCTCGCGGTGACCACGATCGCCTTCGACATCGCCGCCCTGGAGCTGTTCCTGCCGCTGACCTCCGGAGCGCGCGTGGTGCTCGCGCCCGAGGAGACCGTCTCCCGGCCCGCCGCCGTGGCCGAACTGATCCGGCGGACCGGGGTCACCGTCGTCCAGGCGACGCCGTCCTGGTGGGAGATGGTCGCCGCGCACGACCTCGAAGCACTGCGCGGCCTGCGCATGCTGGTCGGCGGCGAACCGCTGCCCGGCCCGCTCGCCGACCGCCTGCGCGGGACCGGCCGCCAGGTCCTCGACGTCTACGGCCCGACCGAGACGACGATCTGGTCCACCGCGGCCGACCTGACCGACCGGACCGACACCGTCATCGGCCGCCCGATCCGCAACACCCGCGTCTACGTGCTGGACGCGGAGCTGCGCCCGGTGCCCCCCGGCACGCTCGGCGAGCTGTACCTCGCCGGCGACGGACTGGCCCGCGGCTACCTCGGCCGGCCGTCCCTGACCGCCGGACGCTTCACCGCGGACCCGTACGGCCCCGCCGGCACCCGCATGTACCGCACCGGCGACCTGGTGCGCTGGACCGCCGACGGCCACCTGGAGTTCGCCGGCCGGGCCGACCACCAGGTCAAGCTCCGCGGCTTCCGCATCGAACTCGGCGAGGTCGAGGCGGTGCTCGCCGCCCACCCCGAGGTCGCCCGGGCGGCGGCCGTCGTCCGCGAGGACCGGCCGGGCGACCGCCGCCTGGTGGCCTACGTCGTCCCCGACGCCGACGGCGCCTCGCCGGACACCGGCCGCGAGAACGACCGGATCGACGCCTGGCGCGACCTGTACGACTCGGTCTACGCCGCCTCGGAACCGGTGCCCTTCGGCGAGGACTTCGCGAGCTGGAACAGCAGCTACGACGGCCGGCCCCTGCCCCTCGACCAGATGCGCGAGTGGCGCGACCGCACGGTGGAGCGCATCCGCGAACTGCGGCCCCGGCGCGTCCTGGAGATCGGCGTCGGCACCGGCCTGCTGCTGTCCCGGCTCGCCGCCGGCTGCGAGACCTACTGGGGCACGGACATCTCCCCGTCCGTCATCGGCACCCTGCGCGGCCACGTGGCCGCCGACCCGGAACTCGCCGGCCGGGTCCGCCTGTCGGTGCGGCCGGCTCACGACACCGACGGACTGCCCGAGGACCACTTCGACGTCGTCGTCCTCAACTCGGTGGTCCAGTACTTCCCGCACGCCGGCTACCTCGAACGCGTCCTCGCCGGCGCCCTGCGGCTGCTCGCCCCCGGCGGCGCGGTCTTCCTCGGCGACGTGCGCGACCTGCGCCTGCAGCGCACCTTCGCCACCGGCGTGCAGGCCGCCCGCGGACGCGCCGGCACCCACCCCGACGAACTGCGCCGGGCCGTCGAGCACGCGGTGCTCCTGGAGAAGGAGCTCCTGGTCGACCCCGACTTCTTCACGGTGCTCCAGGACCGGCTGCCCGACCTGGCCGCCCACACCGTCCAGGTCAAACGGGGCCGGTCCCACAACGAGATGACCCGCTACCGCTACGACGTCGTCCTGCGCAAGCGGGGCGCCCCGGACCACGGCGTCACCGAGACCGCGCGGCTGCCCTGGCCGGCCGACGGCACGGCCGGACTGGCCGCGCTGCTCGCCGGCGAACGGCCCGCGGCCGTCCGCGTCACCGCCGTCCCCAACGCCAGGACCGCCGCCGAGGCGGCCCTCGCCCGCGCCCTGCGGGACGGCACCCTCCCGCCCGCCGCCTCGGCCCCCGAGGACACCGGGGGAGCCGGGGGCGTCGAGCCGGAGGACCTGTACGACCTGGCGGCCGCCCACGGCTACCGGGCGTGGGTCACCTGCTCGGCCTCCGACCCGCACGCCCTGGAGGCCGTCTTCGCCGACCCCGCCGCCGTCCCCGCCGCGCGCCCCGGGGCCGGGCCGCCGGCCGGCCTCTACCGCCCCGCCGTCGCCCCGTCCTCCCGGGCCGCCCTGTCCTCCTTCACCAACAGCCCGCTGACCGCGCGCGACCCCGGCGCCCTCGTCGCCCGGCTCCGCGAGCACCTGCGCGAACGGCTCCCCGCCTCCATGGTGCCGTCGGCGTTCGTCCCCCTGAACGCCCTCCCGCTGACCCCCAACCGCAAACTGGACCGCGCCGCGCTGCCCGCGCCGGACGTCGTCGTCAGCGGCTCCTCCCGCGAGGCGCGCACCCCGCAGGAGCACATCGTGTGCGATCTGTTCGCCCAGGTCCTCGGCCTCGCGCGGGTCGGCGTGCACGACGGCTTCTTCGACCTCGGCGGCCACTCGCTGCTCGCCACCCGGCTCATCGCCCGGCTGCGCGCCATGTTCGGCGTCGAACTGCCCCTCCGCGTCCTGTTCGAGGCCTCCACCCCGGCCGGCGTGGCCGCCCGGCTCGACGAGGGCGGCGCGGCGCGCCCGGCCCTCACGCGCCGGCCGCGCCCGGACGTGCTGCCGCTCTCGTACGCCCAGCGCCGCCTGTGGTTCATCCACCAGATGGAGGGCATGGGCGGGATGTACAACATCCCGCTCGGCCTGCGGCTGACCGGCGCCCTGGACCGCCCCGCCCTCCAGACCGCGCTGACCGACGTCGTCGCCCGCCACGAGAGCCTGCGCACCGTCTTCCCGGACGACGGGGGAGTGCCCCGCCAGGCGGTCCTCGCCCCCGAGTCGGCGAAGCTCGTCCTGCACGACCGGACGGTCACCGAACGGGAGCTGCCGGCCGCGCTCGAACGGGCCGCGCGGCACCCGTTCGACCTCGCCACCGAACCCCCGGTCCGCGCCGACCTGTTCCGGCTCGCCCCCGACGAGCACGTCCTGCTGCTGGTGGTGCACCACATCGCGGGGGACGGCTGGTCGCTCCGCCCGCTCGCCGCCGACCTGGCCCGCGCCTACGCGGCCCGCACGGCCGGGACCGAACCCGACTGGCCGGAACTGCCCGTCCAGTACGCCGACTACACGCTGTGGCAGAAGGAGCTGCTCGGCGACCCCGACGACCCCGACAGCCTCCTCGCCCGCCAGCTCGCCTACTGGACGCGCCAGCTGGCAGGCGCCCCGGCGGCCCTGGAACTGCCCACCGACCGGCCCCGGCCGCCGGTCGCCTCCTACCGGGGCGACTACGTCACCGTACGGATCCCGGCCGCGCTCCACGAACGGCTCGCCGACCTCGCGCGGCGGACCGGCGCGACCCTGTTCATGGTGCTCCAGGCCGGCCTGGCCGCCCTGCTGCACCGGCTCGGCGCCGGAACCGACATCGTCACCGGCAGCCCCATCGCCGGACGCACCGACCAGACCCTGGACGAACTGATCGGCTTCTTCGTCAACACGCTGGTCCTGCGCACCGACCTGTCCGACGACCCCGCCTTCGAGGAGGTCGTGGCCCGGGTCCGCGAGACCGCGCTGGCCGCCTACGCCCACCAGGACGTGCCGTTCGAGTACCTGGTCGAGAAGCTGAACCCGCCCCGCTCCCTGGGCCGGCACCCCTTCTTCGGCGTGATGTTCGCCCTCCAGAACGCCTCCGGGGGCACCTTCCGGCTCCCCGGCCTCACCGCGGAGATCGCCCAGGGCCGCACCGGGACCGCCAAGTTCGACCTGTTCTTCAGCCTCGCCGAACAGCGCGGCGCGGACGGGACGGCCGACGGCATCGCCGGCGTCGTCGAATTCGCCGACGACCTCTACGACGCCGCCACCGTCCGCGACCTCTTCGCCCGCTGGGTGCGGCTCCTGGAAGCGGCGGTGGCCGGCCCGCACCGGCCGGTGAGCGGCCTCGACCTGCTCGCCGAGCACGAACGGCACGAGATGCTCGCCGCCGCCTCCGGCCCCGCCCTGCCCGCCCGGCCGGCCGGACTGCCCGGCCTGTTCGCCGCCCAGGCGGCCGCGACCCCCGACGCCGTCGCCGTCGCCGACGACACCACCACCCTCACCTACGCCGAACTCGACGCCTGGTCCGCCCGGCTGGCCGCCGACCTGACCGCCCGGGGCGTCACCCGCGGCAGCGCGGTCGCCCTGCTCATGCAGCGCTCGCCCGCCCTGGTCGCCGCCCTCCTGGCGGTGCTGCGCGCGGGCGCGGCCTACGTCCCGCTCGACTCCCGCTACCCCGCCTCCCGGCAGCGCCTCGTCCTCGCGGAGACCGGCAGCACGCTGCTCCTGACGGACCCCGCCTCCCGGGCGGGCCTGGAGGACCACGGCGTCCCGCTGCTCGTGCTCGACCCGCGGCCGGACCGGCGCGCCGCACCCGCCGCGGCCGGGACGCCCGGGGCGCGGACCGACGGCGACGACGCGGCGTACATCATGTACACCTCCGGCTCGACGGGACGCCCCAAGGGCGTGGTCGTCACCCACCGCAACATCGCCGACTTCGCCGCCGACCCCTGCTGGCGCGGCGGGGCCCAGCGCCGGGTGCTGCTCCACTCGCCGCTCGCCTTCGACCTGTCGACGTACGAACTGTGGGTGCCGCTGCTCACCGGCGGACGGATCGAACTGGCGCCGCCGGGCGACCTCGACGCCCACACCCTCGCCGACGTCATCACCCGCCGGCGGATCACCTCCCTGTGGCTGACCGGCTCGCTCTTCCACCTGATGGCCGACCTGGAGCCGGAGTGCTTCGCCGGCGTCGAACAGGTCTGGGCCGGCGGCGAACCGGTCTCCGTCACCGCCGTGCGCCGGCTCCTGGAGGCGCACCCCCGGCTCCTCGTGGTCGACGGGTACGGCCCCACCGAGGCGACCACCTTCGCCAGCTACCACCCCGTGCCCGCCGCCGACGCCGCGTCCCTCGGCACCTCGGTGCCGATCGGACGCCCGATGGGGAACATGGGCACCTACGTGCTCGACGCCGCGCTGCGGCCCGTACCGCCCGGCGTGGTCGGCGAGCTGTACCTGGCCGGGACCGGCGTCGCCCGCGGCTACCTGGACCGCCCCGGACCGACCGCCGAACGGTTCGTCGCCTGCCCCTTCGGCCCGCCCGGCCTGCGCATGTACCGCACCGGCGACCTCGCCCGCTGGACGCCGGACCACCTCCTGGAGTACGCCGGCCGCGCCGACCAGCAGGTCAAGCTCCGCGGCTTCCGCATCGAACCCGGGGAGGTCGAGGCCGTCCTGCTCGACCACCCCGGCGTGGCGCAGGCCGCGGCGGTGCTCCGCCGCGACCTCGCCGAGGAGGCGCAGCTCGTCGCCTACGTCGTGCCCGGCGCCACCGAACGGGACCGCCGCACCGAGGCCGAACAGGTCGGCGAATGGCTCCAGGTCCACGACTCCCTGTACGCCTCCGGGAGCGGAGGGGACGGAGCGGGCGGAGGGAGCGAGGAGCGGGACACGGCCCTCGGCGAGGACTTCACCGGCTGGGTCAGCAGCTACGACGGACAGCAGATCGCCGGCCACGCCATGCGCGAGTGGCGCGACCGGACCGTCGAGCGCGTCCGCGAGCTGAACCCCCGCCGGATCCTGGAGATCGGCGCCGGCACCGGCCTGCTCCTCGCCCGCCTGGCCCCCGACGCCGAGGAGTACGTGGCCACCGACTTCTCGCCCACCGTCGTCGAGGAGCTGCGCCGCCGGGTGACGGCCGACCCCGCCCTGGCTCCTCGGGTGCGGCTGCTGACCCGCGCCGCGCACGAACTCGACGGTCTGCCCGAGGGCCGCTTCGACACGGTCGTCGTCAACTCGGTGGTCCAGTACTTCCCCAACGCCGACTACCTGACCGACGTCCTCGGCACGGCCCTGCGGCTGCTCGCCCCCGGCGGTTCCGTCTTCGTCGGCGACGTGCGCAACCTGCGCCTCCTCGAAGCCTTCGCCACCGGCGTCCAGGCCGCCCGCAACGGCACGCACGACCTGGCCGCGCTGCGCGACGCCGTCGCCCAGACCACCCGGCTGGAGAACGAACTCCTCGTCGACCCCGGCTACTTCACCACCCTGCGGGAGCGGCTGCCGGACCTGGACACGGTGTCCGTGCGCCTCAAGCGCGGCCGGCACGACACCGAACTCATCCGCTTCCGCTACGACGTGGTCCTGCGCAAGCGGGACGACCGCCCCGCCCCCGCCCTCACCCCGGAGACCGTGGAGTGGACGGCCGTGGCCGGGCGGGCCGCGGTGGCCGGACGGCTGGCCGCCACCCGGCCCGCCGCCCTGGTCCTCAAGGACGTGCCCAACCCCCGGGTCGCCGCCGACGTGGCCCTCGCCGCGGCCCTGCGCACCGGCGAGCCGGCGCCCGTCCCCGACCCCGGCGCCGGTGTCGACGACTGGTACGAGCTGGGGGAGCGGCTGGCCTACCGGACCGCCGTCACCTGGTCGGACACCGCCCGCGACCGCGTCGACGTGGTCTTCGCCGACGCCGCCGCCCTGGGCGGCGCCCCCGACCCGCTGCCCGCCGTCCTGGGCGCCGCGCCGCCCGCGCCCGGCGCGCCGGAACCGGCGGCGCGCTTCACCAACGACCCGACCGCGGCCCGCGGGGACGCCGCCCTGGTGGCCTCGCTGCGCGAGTTCGCCCAGGAACGGCTGCCCGCCTTCATGGTGCCCTCCGTCCTCGTCCCCCTGGACGCGCTGCCGCTCACCCCGAACGGGAAGCTCGACCGGGCCGCCCTGCCCCGGCACGCCCCGGGCGCCGGCGCCGCCGCCCGGCCCCCGCGCACCCCGCACGAGCAGGTGGTGTGCGAACTCTTCGCCGAACTGCTCGGCGTCCCCTCCGTCGGGCTCGACGGCAACTTCTTCGACCTCGGCGGCCACTCCCTCCTCGCCACCCGGCTCATCGCCCGCATCGCCTCGGCCTTCGGCGTGGACGTCGGTCTGCGCACCCTCTTCGAGGCGCCGACCCCCGCCGGGATCGCCGCCCGCATGGACATGGACGACGCCGACGGCGGCTACGACGTGCTCCTGCCGCTGCGCGCCACCGGCCACGAACCGCCGCTGTTCTGCGTGCACCCCGGCGGCGGCATCGGCTGGTCGTACATGAGCCTGATCCGCCACCTCGACCCGGCCGTCCCCGTCCACGCGGTACAGGCCCGGGGCCTGGCCCGCCCGGACGACAGGCTGCCGGCCGACATGGCGGAGATGGCCGCCGACTACGCGGACCACCTGGAGGCCGCCTTCCCCGAGGGGCCCTACCGCCTCCTGGGCTGGTCGTTCGGCGGCCTCGCGGCCCACGCCCTCGCCACCGAGCTGCAACGCCGCGGCCGGACGGTGGAGACGCTGGTCGTCGTCGACGTCCACCCCGGCTGGCTCGGCCTGACCCACGACGACGTGCCGCCCCTGGACGACCGGAACATGCGCCCCCACCTGGAGTACCTGATGCGGCTCGTCGGCCTCGACCCCGACCTGTTCGACGCGGAGGCCTTCGTCTTCGACGAGGTCATGAAACTGCTGCGCGAACGCGGCAGCGCCCTCGGCGCCCTGGACGAGGACCGGCTGCGCGCCATCACGGCGATCTCCGCCAACAACAACCACCTGATGATCGACTACCGGCCCGCGGTCTACGACGGCGACATCCTGCTCCTCGCCGCCACCGACCAGCAGAAGCCCGAGGCCACCGCCGCCGCCTGGCGCCCGTACCTCACCGGGGAGGTCCGCACCCACGTCCTCCCCGGCGACCACGGCACCCTGCTGTCCCGGCCGGGCCCGCTCGCCCGGGTCGGCGCCCTCCTCTCCGAGGCCCTGCGCGGAAGGGACGCCTCGTGACCGCGCGGACCCCGCTGACCGGGGCCCGCCTGGACCGCGCCTACTCGCCGAGCCACCTGGTGCCGAGCCTGCGGCACTACCTCGACGAGTACGCCGACCGCAGCGCCGAGGCCCGCCGCGCCCCCGGCGTGCGCACCGGGCTGCGGTACGGCCCGGGCCCCGCCGAGAAGCTCGACTTCTGGCCCGCCGCGCGCCCCGGGCCCGCCCCGGTCCAGATCTTCGTGCACGGCGGCAACTGGCAGGAACTCACCGAACGCAGCTCGGCGTTCGCGGCGCTCTCCTTCCGCCGCGCCGGCGCCGCCTTCGCCGCCGTCGGGTACGGCCTCGCCCCGGCCACCCCGCTGGACGAGATCGTGGCCGCCGTGCGCCGGTGCGTCCGCTGGATCCACGGACACGCCGCCGCCCTCGGCGTCGACCCGGAGCGGCTGCACCTCAGCGGCACCTCCGCCGGCGCCCACCTCGCCGCGATGGCCCTCGTCCCGGCCGGCCCCGACCGGCCCGTCCCGCTGGCCGGCGTCACCCTGCTCAGCGGCATCTACGACCTCGAACCGGTCAGCCGCTCCTACGTCAACGAGGCGCTGCGGCTGGACGCCGACGCGGTGCGTCGCAACAGCCCGCCCGCCCTGCTCCCCGGCGGACTGCCCCCGGTCGTCCTGGCCCGCGGCGGCGTCGAGACCGAGGAGTACGTGCGCCAGCACGACCTGATGGCCGACGCCCTGCGCCGCCGCGGCGCGCTCGCGGCGGAGCTCGTGGAGGAGCACCGCAACCACTTCGACCTGCCCTACGACCTCGCCGACCCGGCGACACCGCTCGGCCGCGCCGTCCTGGCACAGATGGGACTCCCCGGCGGCCGGGGCGGCCACGACGACCGACCCGCGGAGGCGACCGCATGACGACGGACACGTCCACCCCGCCGGCGAGCCGCTTCGACGGCACCCGCGAGGAGGCCGAGAGGTACGACCGCGCCGACCCGCTCGCCTTCCTGCGCGAGCGGTTCGTGCACGCCGAACCCGGCCTGCTCTACCTGGACGGCAACTCGCTCGGGCGGCTGCCCGCCGACACCCCGGAGTTCGTCGCCGGCGTGATCAGGGACGGCTGGGGCCGCGGCCTGGTCCGCTCCTGGCACGACTGGATCGACTGGAACCGGCGGATCGGCGACCGGCTCGCGCGGCACGTCCTGGGCGCCCGCCCGGGCGAGGTGGTGCTCTCCGACTCGACCACCGTCAACCTGTACAAGCTGGCCTCGGCGGCGCTCGACCACGCCCCCGGCCGGCGCGCCCTGGTGGTGGACGCCTCCGACTTCCCCACCGACCGGTACGTCGCCCAGGGCCTGGCCCGCCGGCACGGCCTGGAACTCCGCGTCGTCCACTCCGACCTGGACCGGGGCCTCGACCCGGAGGACCTGCGGGCCGTGCTCGACGACCAGGTGGCGCTGGTCGTCCTCTCCCACGTGGCCTACCGCAGCGGGGCGCTGGCCGACATGGCCGCGGTCAACGCGCTGGCCCGGGAGGCCGGCGCGCTGGTCCTGTGGGACCTGTCCCACTCCGCCGGGGCGGTCCCGGTCCGGCTCGCCGAGGACGGCGCGGACCTCGCGGTCGGCTGCACCTACAAGTACCTCAACGGCGGTCCCGGCTCCCCGGCCTTCCTCTACGTCCGGCGCTCGCTCCAGGAGCGGCTGCGCCAGCCCATCCAGGGCTGGTTCGGGCAGCGCGACCAGTTCGCCATGGGCCCCGACTTCGACCCCGTCGGGACCGTCGACCGGTTCCTGACGGGCACGCCGCCGATGCTCTCCACCGCCGCGCTCGTGCCCGCGCTCGCGCTGGTCGAGGAGGCCGGGATCGACCGGCTGAGGGCCAAGGGGCGGCTGCTCGGCGAACTGGCCGCGGAGTTCGCGGCCCGCCGGCTCGCGCCCCTCGGCTTCCGCCTCGCCTCGCCCGCGGACCCGGACCGGCGCGGCTCGCACCTCACCCTGTGGCACCCGGACGCCTGGCGGATCTGCCGGGCGCTCGCCGACGAGGGCGTCGTCTGCGACTACCGGGAGCCGGACCGGCTGCGCATCGGGCCGTCCCCCGCCTACACCCGCTTCACCGACGTGTGGGACGCCCTGGAGCGCCTCCGGCGCCTGGTGGAGAGCGGCCGGCACACCCGGCTGCCGCACGAGAGGGCACGCGTCACCTGACCCCGCCCCGTCCGCCGCGTCCGCCGCCCGCCGGCCGGACACGGCGGACGAGGCGGACGAACGGCCACAGATCACCGAACCGCGTCACCGGGAGCGTACGGCAGTGAGTACCCAGCAGGTGTCCATGCTCTTCGTCGCCATGGCCGCGATCTCCCTCCTGGCCTTCGCCGCCGGCGTCCTCGCCCGGCGGCTGCGGCAGCCCCCCGTCATCGGCGAGGTGCTGCTCGGCGTGCTGCTGGGCCCGACGCTGCTGGACGGCGCCGTCTCCGACGTGCTGTTCCCCGAGGAGATCAGGCCCTTCCTCGCCGTCCTCGCCAACATCGGCGTGGCCCTGTTCATGTTCGCCGTCGGCGCGGAACTGGACGCCGGTCTGATCCGCGGGCGCCGGCTGGTGGCCGGCACCGTCGCCACCGGCTCCATGGTCCTGCCGTTCCTGCTCGGCGCGCTGCTGGCCCTGTACCTGTTCGAGAACCATCCGACCGGCGACCGGACGGGGTTCGTGCTCTTCATGGGGGCGGCGATGTCCGTCACCGCCTTCCCGGTCCTGGCCCGCATCCTCACCGACCGCGGCATGCAGCGCACCTGGCTCGGCGCGGTGGCGCTGGCCTGCGCGGCGATCGACGACGTCCTGGCCTGGACCCTGCTGGCCGTGGTGGTGGCGATGAGCGGGGCGGCCGGCGGCTCGGAGTGGCTCCTGCTGCTCTTCGTGCCGTACGTCGTGCTGATGTTCACCCTCGTCCGGCCCGCCCTGCGCCGCCTCCTGGAGCACCGGTGGTGCGCCGGGGCCGGCAACCCGGCCGCGATCGTCCTCACCCTCACCGGCCTGCTGCTGTCGGCCGCCTTCACCGAGTGGATCGGCCTGCACTTCATCTTCGGCGCCTTCGTCTTCGGCGCGGTCATGCCGCGGCGCACCACGCGCGGCGAGCCGTCGGACGTCACCGGCCGGGTCCGGGAGCGGATCTCCTCCCTCAACGACGTCCTGCTGCTGCCGTTGTTCTTCATCGTCGCGGGCCTCAAGGTGGACCTGTCCGGCATGGACGGCACCGGCCTGCTGGAGCTCGGCCTCATCCTGGCCGTCGCGGTGGGCGGCAAGTTCGTCGGCGCCTTCGCCGCGGCCCGCGCCACCGGCATGCAGAACCGTCCGGCGACCGCGCTCGCCGTGCTGATCAACACCCGGGGTCTGACGGAGCTCGTCATCCTCACCGTCGGCCTGCAACTGGGCGCGCTCGACGACGAGCTGTACTCCGTCATGGTCGTCATGGCCCTGGTCACCACCGCGATGGCCGGACCCCTGCTGCACCTGCTCTATCCCGCGCGCCCGGCCTCCCCGCCCGCCGCCCCCGCTGTCCCGCCGGCGGGACGGAAGGGCGCGGGGAAGGAGACCTTCCTCGCCGGCCCCGCGCTGGATAATGTGAATTCCGGGAACGCGTCCGCCATGGAATGACCGAAGCCCCGCGAAAGCCGTCCCGGGCATCACGGCGATCCGTGCCGGGAATGCGCACGGGAGCGTGCACGGAAACGTGCACGGAAAAGCGCGGGAAAACGCGCGGGAGCGATGTTCCGGAGTCATCCGCAAAGGAAATACGTGTGTTCGCCGCCCTACCGAGGGAGCAGAGAATGTCCAATCCTTTCGACGACCCCGACGGCACGTTCCTCGTGCTCGTCAACGAGGAGGGCCAGCATTCGCTCTGGCCGGCCTTCGCCGAGGTGCCGGCGGGCTGGACCGTGGCGCTCGCGGAGACCGACCGGCAGTCGTGCCTGGACTACGTCGAGGAGAACTGGACCGACATGCGCCCGCTGAGCCTCGTGCGCCAGATGGGAGAAGCGCGATGAGCGACACCGTCGAGCGGTTCCTGCTGACGGAGGACGACCTCGAGGAGTCGTTCTTCGGCGAGGAGCCCAGTGTCGCGTACGACCCCGTCTTCGTCTCCGGCGACGAGTCCGGCCGGGTCCTCATCGACCTGATCAACACCCTCACCCACGGCTCCCACCCGGAGGCCCTGGAGCACGCCGCGGGGCTCTACACCAACGTCGTCGGCTCGGTGGTCTTCCACCACGTGGCGCGGTTCCGCGACGACGCCGCCGCGCGGGTCCTCCAGGAGTTCGTGGAGGCCCTGCACAAGTGCGACGCCTACCGGATGCGGCTGAACGACGGCATGGAGTTCGACGTCGCCAAGGTCTCCGTCGAGCCGCTGGAGGACAGCGCCGGCGAGGGCGTCGTCACCCGGTGGGTGACGACCTCCGACGGCTACCGCATCGAGGGCTCCTGGGCGGTCGCCGTCAGCGGCGACGTCCTCTCCTTCGTCAACGTGCGCCTCCCCGACCCGGCCGGCATCCACCGGATCGCCCGCGCCGCCCTGGAGCGCGTCACGGCCGGCCCGTCCCCCTCCTGACCCGAGCGGACGGCACGGCGTCCGCCCCGCGGACGCGAGGACGCCGGGGCGGCGGGCCCGATCCGGGCCCGCCGCCCCGGCGTTCCTGCCTGCCGCCCGCTACACCGGGCAGCCGTACTTCAGGGCCGCCCGCCGGTAGTGCTCGACCCGGAACCGGTCCTCGTTCTCCATCGCCTCCGGGGTGTAGTGCCCGCCGAACTTCTCCCGGTACTTCTCGAACCAGTGCCGGTGCTCGGACAGGAAGAAGATGTCGTGCAGGGCGATCGCGCGGATCGCCAGGACCGGCACCGGCGCCCGGCTCACTGCGAAGTCCGGGTTCCGGGCCGCCGGCACGTCGCAGTTCTCGTGGAACTGGCCCACCATCAGGCCCTGCGCGACGAACTCGTCCTTCACGCGGCTCTGCGCCTCGTCGAGCAGCTTCGTGTCCTCGGGGCGCAGGTCCGGCAGGGCCACGACCATCGCCCGCAGCATGGGGTTGCGCCCCTGCCAGGAGACCAGCCCGTACTCGCGCAGACTGCCGCGCGCGATCTCCTCGACGAGTTCGAGCGTGGGCGAGTGGCCGACGAACCGCACCCGCACCTCCATCGTCCGGTTCTTGCGCGAGGGCGCCACGAACGGGCAGATGGGGCCGATGCGGCCGAGGTCCGGGTGGCGGGCCGAAATGTATTCGGTCAGCCAGGAATCGACGGCGGCGAGCGCCGAGTCGACGCTGACGGCACTTTCACCGGAACTCATGAAATACAGCCTCTCAATCAGTGCCGACGGGCAGGGAGGATCTCCGGCCCGTCCCGCTGGCGGGACAGACCGGAAAGGCCCGGGGGTGAGTGGCGACCAGCTTGCCCGATCGAAACCCGCTGCACTAGCGTCGGACGCACGGTGCCGATATCGATGAGGCGAAAGGAATTCTTTTCCCCGCCCTCCGGAACATGGTCAGGAGTCGCACACGTGCGCATCAGCATCGACCGGGACGGCTGCATCGGCAGCGGCCAGTGCACGCTGACCGCCCCCACCCTGTTCGCCCAGGACGACGCGGGAACCGTCCTCCTGCTGCCCGCCGGCGCGGACGGCACGGACGACCCCTCGGTCCGCGAGGCCGAACTGGCCTGCCCCGTCCAGGCCATCACCGTCGTCGAGGACTGACGTCACGAGGAGAAGCCGAAGCGCATGTCCATGTCGCCCCCCGTTCCGCAGAGCGGACTCGACGCCGAACCGCACGCCATGCACCCGGACCTGATGGCCGATCCGTTCGGCGGCTACGGCCGCCTCAGGGAACGGGCGCCCGTCGTGCACGGCCGGTACCTCGACGGCACGCCGGCCTGGTTCGTCACCCGGCACGACGACGTCCGCGCCCTGCTGCACGACCGCCGCCTGGTCAACACCCCGGCCTCGGTGCCCGGCGCGACGGGCGACGACCCGCGGCTGAAGATGATGGACATGCTCGCGATCCCCGAGGAGCTGCGGCCCTACCTGATGGGGTCGATGCTCGACACCGATCCGCCCGAGCACACCCGGCTGCGCAAGCGGGTGCTGCGCGAGTTCACGGCCCGCCGGGTGCTGGACATGCGGCCCCGGATCGAGGAGATCGCCGGCCGGCTGCTGGACGCCCTGCCGCTCCGCGCCGGCGCCGACGGCGCCGTCGACCTGCTCGCGCACTACGCCTACCCGCTCTCGATCCAGGTCATCTGCGACCTGGTGGGCGTCCCGGAGGAGGACGGCGACAAGTGGCAGCAGTGGGGGGAGGACCTGATCGCCATGCGGCCGGAACGGCTCGCGACCTCGTTCCCCGCCATGATCGAGCACACCCACCGGCTCATCCGCGAACGCCGCGCCGATCCCCGCGCCGACCTCCGCACCGACCTGCTCAGCGGACTCATCCGGAGCCAGGACGCGTCGGAGGACGACATCAGCGACATCGAGCTGGTCACCTTCGTGGTGACCCTCGTCCTCGCCGGCCACGAGACGACGGCCCACCTCATCGGCAACGGCACCGCCGCCCTGCTCTCCCACCCCGACCAGCTCGCCCGCCTCCGCTCCCACCCCGAGGCCCTGCCCGGCGCGGTGCACGAGCTTATGCGGTGGTGCGGACCGGTCCAGACGGGCCGGCTGCGCTACGCCGCCGAGGACCTCACCGTCGCCGGCACCCGGATCCCGCGCGGGGACGCCGTCCTCCTCGTCTTCGTCTCGGCCAATTTCGACCCCCGCCGGTACACCGACCCGGACCGTCTCGACGTGCTCCGCCACCCCGCCGGCCAAGCCGAGAACCACCTCGGTTTCGGCCACGGCATCCACTACTGCCTGGGCGCCTCCCTCGCCAGGCTGGAGGCCGAGATCGCCTTCGGCTCGCTCTTCGGCCGCCACCCGGAGCTGCGCCTCGCCCTGGACCCGGCCGAGCTGGAGCGGCGCGAGCGCATGCAGCTCCCCGGCCAGTGGCGCCTGAGCCGCCTGCCCGTGATCCCGGGCCCCGGCCGCCCCTGAGCCGCGGACGGCGGCGCCGGCCCCGCCGGCGTCGCCCTCCCGGACCGGGCGTGCTACGCTGGACGTGTTGCAGTTGTGGTACCCATGAACCTATGTGCGCCTGACCGGAATGATTTTCCGCAGGCGCATTATTCGTTTTTCCGGCATCTCCGGATGGGGCCTCTGCCTACAGAAGGAGAAGGTCATGGCACAGGGAACCGTGAAGTGGTTCAACTCGGAAAAGGGCTTCGGCTTCATCGAGCAGGACGGTGGCGGCCCCGACGTGTTCGCCCACTACTCGAACATCGCCACCCAGGGCTTCCGTGAGCTCCAGGAGGGTCAGCGCGTGACCTTCGACGTCACGCAGGGCCAGAAGGGCCCGCAGGCGGAGAACATCGTCCCCGCCTGATCTGTCGGACACCAGTCCGTCGCTCGCCGGGGTCCGCACCGTCGTGGTGCGGACCCCGGTTTGTGCTGTTCGAAGAAAGGCAGAGAACCTTATGTCCCGCAGGCCCCGGAAGCCGTCCAAGCGCGCCTCGGCAGCTCCGGCTCCGTCCCCGGCGTCGTCCAGTGAGTTCCGCATGCCGGAGAGCTCGACGCCCGCCCTCCCCGCCGTGGAGGAGTTCGCCGGGCTGGACATGCCCGCGGGGCTGCTGGCGACCCTCACCGCGCAGGGCGTGACCACGCCCTTCCCCATCCAGGGCGCCACCCTGCCCGACTCGCTCGCCGGCCGGGACGTGCTGGCGCGGGGGCGGACCGGCTCCGGCAAGACCCTCGCGTTCGGGCTCGCGCTGCTGGCCCGCACGGCCGGACTGCGCGCGGCGCCCAGGGCGCCCCTCGCGCTGGTCCTGGTGCCCACCCGTGAGCTCGCGCAGCAGGTCACGGACGCCCTGGCCCCGTACGCGACGGCGGTGAACCTCCGGCTGGCCACCGTGGTCGGCGGCCTCTCGATCACCAAGCAGGCGGCCACCCTGCGGCGCGGCGCCGAGGTGGTCGTGGCGAGCCCCGGCCGTCTCAACGACCTCGTCGAGCGCGGCGACTGCGTCCTCGACGACGTCCGCGTCACGGTCCTCGACGAGGCCGACCAGATGACCGACATGGGCTTCCTGCCGCAGATCACCAAGCTGATCCAGCAGGTGCGGCCCGACGGGCAGCGGATGCTCTTCTCCGCCACCCTCGACCGCAACATCGACCAGCTCGTACGGCGCTTCCTGAGCGACCCCGTGGTGCACTCCGTCGACCCGTCCGCCGGCGCGGTCGTCACGATGGAGCACCACGTCCTGCACGTGCAGGACGCGACCGACAAGAAGGCCGTCACCACCCGCATCGCGGCCCGGGACGGGCGCGTGATCCTCTTCCTCGACACCAAGCGGTCGGCGGACCGGCTCGCCAAGCGCCTCCTCTCCGTCGGCGTCCGCGCGGCGGCCCTGCACGGCGGCCGCACCCAGCCGCAGCGGAACCGCACCCTGGAGCAGTTCAAGACCGGCCAGGTCACCGCGCTGGTGGCGACGAACGTCGCGGCCCGCGGCATCCACGTCGACGACCTCGACCTCGTCGTGAACGTCGACCCGCCGGCCGACCACAAGGACTACCTCCACCGCGGCGGCCGCACCGCCCGCGCCGGCGGCTCCGGCAGCGTCGTCACCCTGGTGCTGCCCGAGCAGAAGCAGGAGGTCAGCCGGCTCATGAAGGACGCGGGCATCCAGCCCCGGACGACCCGCCTCAAGTCCAGCGACGAGGAGCTGGCGACCCTCACCGGCGCCCGCGAACCGTCCGGCGTGGCCGTCACCATCGAGCTCCCCCAGCAGGCGGCCCCGGCGGCCTCCCGCCCGGCCCGCGGGGCCGAGGGCGCCGGGCGGGGCTCCGGCCGTCCGTCCCGC